>DBXU01000009.1:14082-16541 GCA_002310075.1 Bacteroidales bacterium UBA1204
TAAGTCACCTGATGCTGCGTGCCGAGACTGGTGTCTTTGCGATTGAAGTGGTAGCCCCCTTTGGCAAAAGCCTCATAACGCTCGGTATTGATGCCAATGCCATACAAATTGTAGCCTTCATCAAGGCGATGCTTCGGATCGAAGTCCATTTGTCCACCAAGTCGGGTTTCCTTCAAAGCCTTGATGCCTAACTTACAACCGAAACGTCCCGTATGGGGGTGACTATAACGCAAGAAAACATTGTATTGCGTAGTGATCGGCTCATCAAGGAACGAGTCACCGTTTTCGTCCATCTTCATGTGGTTGTGGCTCACATGACCGAAAAGCATGATACCATCGTTCTTTCCAATTTTAACGCGACCGTTGAAATTGAAATCGGTCATCAGCATGGAGTTTCCATATAGGTTGACAAACACTTTCTCGCTCTTGTCGGGCATTGGCTCTTTGTAGTCCACATTGATTTGTCCCGTAATGGATTCGTAACCATTTCTTACAGAAGATGTTCCTTTGGAAATTTGAATGCCGTTCATCCACGTTCCAGGTACATAATTCAAGCCGAAAGTGGAGGCCAAACCACGGAAATTGGGAATGATTTCGGTCATCATCTGAGTGTAGATACCGCTCAGGCCAAGGAGTTGGATTTGTTTGGCACCAGTGACGGCATCGTTATAGGCCACGTCAACCGAGGCGTTGTTCTCAAAACTACCTGCGAGGGTGCAACAGGCGGCACGCTTCAGATTTTCGGAAGTGATTTCCTGCACAGCGATGGCTTTGATTGGATTAATGAACGAGGCTTTTTGCCGGGCGGCGATTTCCACTTCATTCAGCATATGAATGGCTTTAAATACATGGTCGTAATGGGCTGGGTCCACCATGTGGTGGATGGTGTCGTTCTCATAGCTGATGCAGCTGAACACGAGGCAACCTATGCGCTCATGAAGCGGGATTTTATAATGTCCATTGGCGTCTGTCACCACGCCTTCGTTGACGACTTTCCAATATACATTCACGCCTGGCAACGGGACGCGTTTCCCGTTTTCAGCTTCTTCATATACCGTGCCTTCGATGAAGCCTTGGGCGAAAGTGCCTGTGGCGAAGACGAATAATAATAAGGTTATTAGGGTAAGTTGTTTGGTTTTCATGATGTTAAAATGTTGTTTGTTTTATTTTCTATTGTCCGTCATTGCGGACGTAGACCCGCAATGACGGTAAGGCTCGGGGCACACGTTCCCGGTCTCGTGTCACGGAGGATTATCAGAAAACCAAGGGATTAAGCTTCAGCGAAGAAATAAACACAATCCACTCTCGACCGGAAAGAAACTTGAGTGTCTTTCTCTGAAAAAAAGGGTTAAAAACCACTTGAACCTGATTACACAAATCGGTTAAGTCGAAATGAGGCAGGATGATGGATTGCAGGTTGACAATCAAGTGTTTGTCAGGCGAAAAAACGAAATTGTCGGTGAATTGGATCTTGCTGTCGAAGTCATCACAGCAGCACTTGGCGTTGAACTGTACGACATCGAGCGGTAAAGAGGCTTCCTTTTCATGCTCATGATCATGCTCCAAACAATGCACACAATCTGCTGCAGCATCGCCGAAACTACCCATCATGTGATGGTCTTCGGTGCAATAGTGGAACTTCACATCCCATCCTGCAGAGATGAACAGCACCACAAGGGCTAATAAAAGGGAACCGATTTGCAGGATTCGTTTTTTCATGCCGCAAAAGTACAAAAAGCAGTTGAATATCAATCTATTTTTGTATTTTTGTCCTTTCAATACCTACAACGATGGAAAATCCGAAATTTGTTATCGCCATCAACCGAGAGTTCGGTTCGGGTGGCAAGGAAATTGCCTACAAGCTCGGCGAGTTGCTTGGCATCAATGTTTACGACAAGGCTATTCTCGATACCTTGACCTCCAAATTCAACCTGACCATTGAGGAGATGCAGCGTATCAAAGCCACCAAGACCAACTGGTGGAACGATTTCTGCCGGTTCTACCAACAATTTGGTGCAGTTGGTCGGGGTGGATACACCGCTCAGGAAGATAAAGAAGTGACCTCGCAACAAATTTATCTTGCCGAAACTCATATTTTGCGCGATTTGGCGGAGCAGGAGTCATGTATCATTATCGGCCGTTCAGGATTCCACATCTTCAAAGACCACCCAAATGCCATAAAGATTTTCTTCATTGCCGACAAGAAGACCCGCGTGAAACGCGTAATGGAATACCTTGCTTTGGACGAAGAAACCGCCAGCAAGCGCATCGATAAAATCGACGATGCTCGTGAAAACTATACAAAAACTGTCACCCATGTGTCGCGTTATGATGCCCGCAATTACGACTTTGTGTTCAACGTCTCACAGCTCTCCACCGATCTCGTGGCGCAGTTCCTGGCCGAAAACATCAGGAAAAAGTATCCATACCTTTCGAAATAACCCGAGACTAGTGAAATA
>DBXU01000009.1:16702-18080 GCA_002310075.1 Bacteroidales bacterium UBA1204
GCAGTGAACACAAAGATTGCCTCGGCGAAAAACCAGCAGGTGCTCCGCTTCAAACTTGTGACCAAGGAAACGGGTGCGAAAATCATCACGCAAAACATGAAACTGGGCGGCCTCTTGCCGGAACTGCACCTCCCCTTCCCCGGCACGGAACCTGAAGCTTTCATCATCATTTGCAGCACCATTCCAGAAAACAAGTTTGTGGACATCGACCTGGGTATTGCAGCACAAAGCATGTTGCTGAAAGCCTCAGATATGGGCTTGAACGGCATCATGATCGGGGCTTTCAACAAGGCGAAGATTACGGAGGCTTTCAATTTACCTTGTGAGCCACTGTTGATATTGGCCATCGGCAAAGGCAACGAGAAAATCAAGTTGCAGCCCGTGGATAAAGGCGAAAAACTGGCCTATTATCGCGACGAAAACGGTGTGCAGTTTGTGCCGAAAATCAAATGGGAACAGTTGATCATTGAATGATTCTTGCCACGCTTCGCGTCATTGACTCCGTCGAATCTTCGATTTGCGAGGAGGAACGACGAAGCAATCCAGGGGACAAAACCATTTTTCTGGATTGCTTCGCTGCGCTCGCAATGACGCGAAGCGACGTAATATAGGGTTACCGTGGTACGACAGCCCTACAGACTTACAAATCATTTATTTGTTTTTGCAGGCGCTTTTTCCTGCAGTTTGAAGAAGAAGGGCATGGTGTAACTCACCCTGACGGGTTTGTCGTCTTGCTTGCCGGGTATCCATTTCGGCATAGCCTTCACCACGCGGACCGCTTCCTCATCGCAGCCACCGCCGATGCCTTTAGCGACTTTAACATCAGAAACGCTGCCGTCTTTCTCAATAACAAATCTCACGAACACTCGACCTTCGATTTCCTTATCCCGTGCCTCTTGAGGATAAGCGATGTTTTTGGTCACAAATTCCATCATTCCTTTTTCTCCACCCGGGAATTGAGGCATTTCTTCAACGATTTGATAAACACCATTTTTGTCGGGTGTCATGTCAGGATTGCTTGCTTTCTCCTTTTTTACGGTTTTTGCCGGCTGACCATCATCCAATTTGAAGAAAATCGGCATCATGTAATTGACGCGAACAGGTTTTCCTTTTTGCATGCCAGGTTTCCATTTTGGCATCTCTTTAATGACTCGAGCGGCTTCTTCATCGCAGCCGCCGCCGATGCCGCGCACAACTTTCACATTGGAAACGCTGCCGTCTTTCTCAATAACAAATCCTACAAACACTCGGCCTGAGATATTCTTATCCTTTGCTGCTTGGGGATATTTGATGTTTTCAGCCACATACTTCATCATGGCTTGTTCACCCCCTGTATATTGAGGCATTTGTTCAACAATTTGATAGACAGTGTCTTCTT
>DBXU01000184.1 GCA_002310075.1 Bacteroidales bacterium UBA1204
CGTTGGCCAGGCGGATGGCGTTGCGCTTGTCGGGCCAGGTGAACTGGTAGCTTTCCTCGGGGCCTTCCACGATGTCCTTCGAGAGCTCCTGCCTGAGCTGGTCGAAGTCAATCGCCACTTCCGGCTTCCCGTTCTCATCGAGGCGCTCGGTGAGGCAGTTGGGGAAGAGTTCGGCAATCTTCTTTATGTTTTCGTCCACGATGTTGTGGGTTTGCATTTTTAGTTTGTCCATATATTTGTGTGTTTATTCTTTTACAAAATGAAATATTGGCAAAGTTCGATAAAAACTCTGTACATCACCATTTAGTTTATTGAAAAACCTCATAGCATGTGTTTGTTCATCAAGAAGCAGATATGCAGCAAATTTTACATCATCTGATTCTGTGTTTTCAGCGATTTCGTAAAGTTCTTCCTTTTCAGAATCACCTAACGGCCCTAACCGCTTTTTTATTTGAAGAACATTGAGTCTGCTAGACAATTTCGATAGTTCATCATCCTCAACCTCATACAACCAATCAAACACTTCTTTAGCGGTCTTAATCAGTATTTCATTCTTCGTTGTTTGTTCATCATATGCGAGGAGTAAATATAATCCCACGGTATTAGCAATATGAAAACACTTAGGATTATTATTCATGATCGCTTTAAAAGAAGAAAGAATATCAGAGTAGTCAATATTGGAATACTTGAGAATTTTGTCCTTGTCAAGAATAGCATATGGCGTTATGGGAAAGACCTTATCATCGCCATACGACCCATGTAAATCAAAAGGACAATTAAAAAAGTCATACAGATGATAGGTGTTTTCTCCTGTCTTTGCCACCAATACCAAGACATTGATATTACACAACCCTATTTCAGTAATTAACCCCACATCTTGCTTCTCAATTACATCTTTATTTTCAACAAAAGCTGAAATCAAAATATCAATAAGTCTATCTGAATCTTTCTTCATCAGCTTCAGATCCAAATCATCCTTGACATGCAAAACATCCAAAGCTTTTTTCAATTTCTCAAGCCTTGTTTGCAATCCTTGCAAATCCGACAAACCCGCCAACATATCAGCCCCACTACCTTTTTCCTGGTCCATATTCAAGTCACAACTGCCAATAGTGAGGTACTTATTTGAGGATAATGCCAACAAAAACCCCAACGCATTAATAGCTTCAGACAAATTGTATCTAGTAACATTAAAATCAACTTTAACATGAAGATTCTGCACATCATTATCAAGCATTGTAATGAACAGGCACTTCCCTATTGCAACTACGTCTCCTTCTCTTTTATTAGTTAGCGAATAGCTATCATAGTACTTCTTACCACCAATACAGACTGGCTTTTTACATTCCTGTGTAATTGCTATGGCACATCTAGACGTGCCAACTGGATAAAGATAGTTTATCGTCCCGTTCTCAATATTCGCATAAACGAAAGCATCTTTTTTTGCCAATGCTCTTGGTATATTCGCCAGCTCACTAGAAGTAAAACCATAAATTGTCAATTTTGGATTTCCCAAATCCTTCAAATTCTCAAAAGATAAGATAGGTTGATCCACTATACTCTTTTGGCGTTTACAATCATCATAAAAAACTCTAAACAACAAGTCCAATTCATTTGAATTTGAGCAATCCAGTTTCTTTAATGAAATGGATTTGCTGTTTTGTTCAGAACATGTTGATATTATGGCTTTGATTTCAATTGGGGCAAGAAGCACATAATACACCGTTTTAATTCTTTTATTTATATAAACCACAAAAAATGCTATACCATCATCTTTATATGCTTTAAGATCAGCAATGTCAATGGAGTAATTAATAATATCGGGATGCTTTTCCGAACAGCTCACCCCTTTAACTTGAACCGGAATTTTAGCATAATACGAATCTTTTCTACAACTTGAATCATTAAAAAGATACAAATGTCCATCCCAAGCAATAGTTTTATCGTTAGTTTGAACTCCAGCGAGTATTCTATCACAATCGTCAAAGCAAGCTCTGACTTCATCTACCGCATTCTGCTCTACCTTAATTGGATTCATGTCTTATTTATTTCCCATTAACTTGACCGCCTTATAAACATTCGTATATGACTCACCTTCAACCCCAAACATTTCTGCCCTATTGCATGCTTCTTCCATACGGCCTTCCCCAATCATATCTGCCACCCACTTTGGGTTTTGAAGGAATTGCTCGGTCTTATCATATTGCGAAATGAACTTTTTCAGTTCTTCACCAACAGCACGAGAAGTGCCAAAAAAGCGATTCGTGTTTTCGTAATGCAACAAAAACCAATACTCTATTGACGGAAGCGAATCACAAAGCAACACCGATGGATTGTCCTTATACTTTCGCCGGAGGGCATTCCATTTTTTAAGCTCCAACTCATTCCACGTTGACACATCGGCATCAAACACACAAATGGCAAAGCCATCATTCTGAAGCACTTCCTCAATCCTTTTCGCCATGCCATTGGCCATTTCCGTTCCAAAAAAGCGAGGGCGTATCTTTACGCGGTAATCCTTCAGCGTTTTCAAATGCTTGAAATACCATTGCTCGGTAATACCCGCCCCAATAAGGGTAGGTATCGGGCTTTTCTTTATTCTTATGGATGCTTTTCTCGCCATGGGAACAGTTTATTTAATATTAGGCAATGCCCCAAAGACTCCATTGCGATAAGCTTTTTGCAACGAAGAAATTCTATTCAATCCCTTGAATTCCACCAAAGAATAAAGGTCGGTGTTTCCCGTTTCGTCTTTTTCCGTAAACCAAACGGAATCCTTGCGAATGAGGTCGTCCCCTACGGTATTTAACAAGGGATCATAATGTGTTGTGACAAGCAATTGCGCCCTATTGCGCTGCGAAAGGAACTGTTCTATTACAAACTCGACCAAATCGGGATGCAACGAGGCTTCAATTTCGTCTATGAAAAGCATGGCTTGTTTACGTACTGCTTCAAAAATAGCCGCTTCGACACCAATAGTACGCTTAGTGCCATCCGATTGATACTCATCAGGAAGGACATAACTCTCTTCGCCACGGCTGTTATGAACCTTGTGGACAAAAGTCGTTCGAATCTCATCAAACGCTTTATCTTTTGTCAACCTTTCCTTAACCTCATTCGGCGCACCATCATCTTGCAACATTAGGTTAAGCACCTTTTGTGGAATAGGTTGCTTAATCACATCCGTCTTAACATCAGAAATGTTGAAATCCGCCCTGTGAATGAAATCGAGCAGATATTCTTTTAGAACGCTGTTTTCAAGCATCTTTTCGCTTGCATATTCAAACATTCTTGTTTGCGGTTTCACCATAGGAAGAATCCCATTTCGGAACCACTCCCTAGCCGCATCTATTTCTTTCATGGCCACATTCACCTGTTTACGAGCCGCAAAAAACGACATATTGGGAAGGCACTTCAACGACAGCTCCTCTTTAGCCGCTTGACTAATCTTCACTACTGTTGAATTGAAATCAAGAATAGATTCGCCATCTTTCCATGTACGTTCGAATAACTTTGTAGGCTGAACCGAATTATAATAATACAAGCGCTCCAAAAGCACTTTTTGTTGGTCAAGTTTCAGTTCATACCAATACCTAATGTCATCAACATAGAATTTAATACTAAACTCTGTTGGTTCATTCGGAGTTGCTGCATCAAGGCGGAAAGGTTCCGATCCGGTTTCCTCTTCAATGTCATCCGGCTTGTAAAACACAAAATCATGTAAAAACACCAACGAAAACAGCAGGTTCGTCTTACCTGAGGCATTGGCACCATATACCATAGCAAAACGAAGCAAACGAACCCCGGGAGCCACCTCAACAATATGACTATCTTCAAAGGTCTTGTCTTTTGTCGCCTCGAAACTGAGCGTCACCTCATCCCTGAACGACATAAAGTTCTTTATTTTAAGTTCTTGTATCATAACATTAACTGCATTTATCGCCAAGATTGGGTTATTAACACCGCAAAAATACACTTTTGTATACAAATCGCCAAATAAAATCGAATATTTTTACATTTTATTTCATAAATATGCAATAATTTTGTCAAATTGACATATAAAATTGAAAATTTGTCATATTTATATGCGGATTTGACAGAATTAATGCAATGGCACACAACTTGACATGTTTTCATCGACAGGATACTTCGGCACCTGTATAAAGTAACCGGGCTGAAGCTGAACTATCAGGGAATAGGATGTCGAACATGAACCATCTTTCGATATGCTAGTAAAAAATGTAATCGGATCAAGCAGATTCCAAGCTCCGAGAGGATATAGTTCTTGGTTAGAGTATTGGGAAGCAATGACTGGCAAGAAAGCCCGATATTGCGGTGCGACGAACTGTTACAACACAGTGAACCTTGTCGGTGCTCATGTGCAAAAAGCTTATAGCATCGACCAGCATTGGTACATCACACCACTTTGCAATTCCTGCAACGGGAGAACAGATGTTTTTGATGTAACCACGGAGTTAGTGCCAGTTCCGAGCAATCTGTAAGTCGTTTCGGGCAGCTCATCCCGTCAGAATCGAGCGACCGAAGCGGTCCGGTCAGGTGACCGCACTATTTATTCACCAAACTCAACGCATGAACAATTTGTACTTTTAAAGCAACTGTTTAGTCGTGACAAGAGGGTGACCGAACCGGCCGCCCTCTTCGGTTAAAATGTCGGAATTTTTACGTTTATCAAATAAAATCGGGTAAAAACACGAATAATACGTGAATAAACGTAACAAATTGATACGTTTATTGAAAGGAACAGGGGTTATTCCAATTGTTCCTTCAATTCGCATAATTGCTGATACAACTCATACTTCTTCCTCGGCTGCTTCTCCACCCTCAGTTTCTTCTCAAGACTTTCTATCGCCTTTATCTTTTTCAGCTTCTCGCCATCAATGGCAATCTGCTCTTCCATGGTCACGCCTTCCATCACCTCGAAGCTGCCAATGGTCGTTACCAGATTCTCCCAAACCTTGTCCAAGTCAAGTCCCATTAGGGGCAATGCGGCATCGGCAAGCGGCTCCCAATCCATGACAAAGAGCTTCTCGTGTACGACAGCAAAACGTGCCATGTCGTTGTAAACCAAAGCGAAAATCATGTTCTGCTTGATCAACTTGGTCAAAAGCAGGATGTTTTTCTCGTCATAGTGCTGGCTTTTTAAGGTGACGAGCAAAACATAGAATTCCTTCACGCGTTCCCCTTCCTTCAAGCCAGGCACGGTGGATGGCGAGACCACATTCACGATGTCGATGCGGCTGATGTCGGCATCAAAAGCATCGCGCTGCGCCGATTTCAAGCCGAACTTCTCGTAGATGGCCTTTTTCGGCAGCGACTTCTTGATTTCCGTTGTGGCAGGCAGGGCAAACATTATCTCACAATTAAAAAGTCAATCAGTTCAAAGTCATCCAAACCTTTGATTTCTTTGGTGAACAGCTCACCCTGAACGCCTTCAAAGAAGCTGTCGATGTCGCTGTTTTCCTTCACAGTGATGATGCTGTTGATGGCATCGCCCAGCAGCTTGGAGTAGTGCGCCATCTTGAAGCCGTCACGAGTTTCCTTGTTGAACTCACGACAGAGCGAGGTCTGCGGCATGTTCTTTCCCTTGCAGAGGCTGCGGAACTTGTCGAGCAGCTCCTTGGGCAAAAGGTGGTTGACCACCACTGAGCCGTCGTTGCGAAGGTAAATGATATAGAAGGGATGCAGACGGTTCTTTTTGTCGATATTGATACCCTTGTTGCGGTTCTTCAGCACATAGATAACACCAGGCTCGGTGAACTCGTTGTGACCCACCACGGCATGAAGGCCAAAAGGCGTGTGCTCCACATCCTCGTGGGTTTTCATGTAGTCCAGCAAATCCAAGCGGAACTCGTTGAGACCAAGGTCCATGATGGAAACGCCGTTGTTCATCTCCTCGATGTCGACGACTTCTTCCTGTAGCTTCTTCAGCTGGGCCTTGCGGTATTCCAAATCACCTTTCTCTTCGGGAGAAATAGGATTGTCGTCGCCTGTGGAGGTGAGCACAGAGACCTTCATACGGGCCTCAACGCGGCCTTTGAGGTCGATGTATTCGTCAAGGGTCATGTCTGGCCAGTAGTTCACCAGCTGGATAACGTCGTTCTTGGAGCCGATACGGTCGATACGACCGAAGCGCTGGATGATGCGCACGGGGTTCCAGTGGATGTCGTAGTTGATGAGGTAGTCGCAATCCTGCAAGTTCTGACCTTCGGAAATGCAGTCGGTGGCGATGAGAACTTCTATCTCCTCATGGATATTGGGATAAATGGACTCTTTTTCCTTGGATATGGGCGAAAAGAGGGTCAGCACCTTGTTGAAGTCGAGTTTTTCCTTCAACTTCAGCGTGCTACGCGCTTCCACGTCACCAGTGACCAAGGCGGTATCCATCCCGTATTTCTGTTTGATAGGTTTGGCCAGGTTGTCGTAAAGATAAACGGCAGTATCGGAGAAGGCTGTAAAGATAAGCACCTTCTTGTTGTCGCCGTTGATGGGATGAGCGAACTTGTCGCGAAGGTCGGCAATGAGCTGCTGAAGTTTGCTGTCGTGCTCAGGGGTGATGTCGTCGAGCATCAAGCGGGTAAGCTCCAGCTCTTCCTTGTCGCTCTGGAGATATTGCCGCCAGCTGATATAGTCGATGTCTTCCAAGGCAATCCTGTTTTTCTTGGTGCCCACAAAGGCATCGTTGTCGGAGTCTTCAATATCAAAATCGTAATCATCTACCTCTTCCACATTGATATAAGCTTCATGGCGGTCAATCGTATCGATGGTGTTGGAAATGAGCTTCAGCAAACGAGTCAGTGTTAGCCGGAAAGAATTGACGGAGCTTTCGAGACGCTTCAGCATTAAGATGCACATGATGCGACGGATACCCATTTCACGGCCTACCAAGGAAAGGCCTGCGCCGTGCGTCTCAGGGTCGAGGGCATACTTTGCCATCTTGCTTGGCAAGATAAACTCAGAAGGCGTATAGATGGCAAGGTTGAGCTTCTGGAGCTGGTTGAAGATTTCATTGTAGTTGATGGCCGACGGAAGGTCGGTGAGCGACGGACGGCGCGAGATAGGCGGAAGTCTAAGCGGGAACTTGCCGACGGCTTCGGTGTTGTAATACGCCTCGATGTGCTTGCGGCTACGGGCGATAGTGACCGAATCGAGCACCTCGAAGAAATCGAAACTTAGCATCCCAAGGAGCCTTTCAGTGTTGCGCTTTTCGTTGGGGAGTTTTGCCCAGATGTTGTAGGCCTTCTGCGCTTGGCGGAAGATGTCGTCAATTGAAGTGTTGGTGCTGAGCAGTGCGTCCATCCGCTTGGTATCGCCTTCATAGGCCAGCTGCAGCTGGTTTTTGAGGTCGTTGAAGCGGTTGTTGACAGGTGTGGCTGAGAGCATCAGCACCTTGGTTTTCACGCCAGCACGAATCACCTTGTTCATCAGGCGCAAGTAACGGTTCTCGCGTGGGTCATCGTCGTCATCGTCCCTTGTGATTTTGCCGCCGTTACGGAAGTTGTGCGACTCGTCAATCACAACCAGGTCGTAGTTGCCCCAGTTGATTTTCTCCAGCTCCAAGCCATTGGAGCGGCCACCAACGCGCGAAAGGTCGGAATGGAACAACACNNNNATGGGATTAGTGATGTAGTTGGTGCGATAGGTCATCCAGTTGTCGCAAAGTTTCTTGGGACAGAGCACCAGGACATTCTTGTTTCGCGTCTCGTAGTATTTGATGACGGCCAGTGCGGTGAAGGTCTTACCCAGACCCACACTGTCGGCAAGGATGCAGCCGTTGTATTTCTCCAGCTTGTTGATGATGGCCAAGGCAGCGTCTTTTTGGAAGTCGTAGAGTTTGTTCCAGATTTGGCTGTCCTTGAAGCCTGTGGCCTCNNTCCTCGGAAATATCTTCAAGAAACTCGTTGAAGATATTGTAGAGGGTGACGAAATAAATGAACTCTGGGGAGTTTTCGCGGTAGATGTTGGAGATATGATCGATGATGTCGTCAGTGACATCGGCAAAATCCTTTTCGTTGTTCCAAAGCTCGTTGAACACACGGAGATACTGGCGGGCGTTGGTACCATCCACCTTGTTGACGAAGTTCATCATGCTGTTGCCTCGCTCACAGCCCAAGTCGGTTGTGGTAAAGCCGTTTACAGGCGTATAGGTATGTGTGTCGTCGTTTTCGACATTGATGAATCCGGGGAGGGTGTTATTAGTAGTGTTTGACTTGAAACGGACTTTGTTTTTAATCCAATCGGCGCATTCGATGGCGATGGCCTTTTGTGTGAGCTGGTTACGAAGTCGGACTTCAAAGGGAGAGCCATAAAGGGTGCGTTCACGGTCGATGCGTGGGATGTAGAATTCACGCCGTTGTTTGTCGATTCTTTCGGCGGTGAACGTGGGCGAAGTGAAGATAAACCTCAACTCCTTGATGTCTTTGAGTTGTTCCTTCAGCTCCTGAAAGGCATAGATGGAGAAACAGCAAGCAGCCATTGAAATCTTGCTTGCCGACTTAATCTCCACGGTTAAGTCATCGCGTAGCGTCTTGGTGACGTTATCAATCAGTTCCATATACTAGTATCTCGACAGGTTAAAAGCCACCTACAGTGGTTCAATCAAAAGCTGGGGGCAAAGATAGAGAAAAGTATTTATAAAAACTATAATATAATAAGAATGAAAACGATTTGTTTGAAACATGTTGACAAACTGAAAATGTTATCTTTGCACCCGTGATTAAATACTTCAAAAGTGCCCTTATTTCTGCCAATACCAAGTACAAACAAATTGTATCATGAAAAACCTTATATGCATAGTAACAATATCGCTGTTTCTGTTGTCGTGTGGCAGCAATCACCGACATGAGTACACGCCGCCCGTGTTGCATGAGGTGGTGGAAGAGGAGACTGCCCGGGTGGTGGACACCTTCAAGACGACAGAAACACGTCAAAAAGCGGAAGAGACGAAGGCTCCCTCAACGCCTTCTTCATCATCCGCATCACACCCCCATAAATCAAGTAGCTACGACAACATGCGGGGCTTCGATCCTGCATCGGAAGACGACAGGGAGGATAACGGCATGAGCCGCTATATGGAAAATAATGATGAAGAAGGATGGTACTAAAGAGGTATCACTTCCTCGCCATCTCCTTCCCTCTCGCCGTCGCCATTTTCTCGGGATCTGGTTGGATCCCTACCCTACCCAAATCCAACCGGTCGGCGTCGAAACAGACGTCGATGGTGGGGTTGCCCGTGCTGCGGGTCGAGGTATGCTGACGGCAGGCCTGCTGAAGCAGGGAGAACTGCTCGTCGCTGAGGTCCTTCAACAGGTTGTCCCTCAGGCTTTCCATCATCAGGGCCGCACGAGGGCCATGCTCCAGGTCGTAGCCGTCGTTTTCCCTGCAGCTGTCGTGCAGATAGGCGAACAGCCGTATGACGGTCACGTCACACTCGGGCGTGGCCAGCAGCAGCCCGTTGCGCTCCACACGCTCCCAATGCGCGACGCCATGCAACGGCCCTAAGGTCCAACGGCGCACCGCCCATCGCTTCACTTGCTCAATGTCTATCATGATATCGGTATTTGGAGCAAAGATACAAAAAAATCAAGTTTCCCCTTTGTCATTAACTAAGAATTTCCTATCTTTGCAGTTTCATTTTTGAACGAAAGAATATCAGTTAAATCACTAATAATCAATAAGAAAATGACAAAGTACGTTTATACTTTCGGTGGCAAGACCGCTGAAGGTAATGCTTCGATGAAGAACGAGTTGGGCGGCAAAGGCGCCAACTTGGCCGAGATGTGCTTGCTCAAGCTGCCCGTACCGGCCGGCTTGACCATCACCACGGAATGCTGCACCGCTTATTACCAGAACAACTGCCAACTGCCTGCCGGCCTCATGGACGAGGTCCACGCTGGCATGAAGAACATGGA
>DBXU01000148.1 GCA_002310075.1 Bacteroidales bacterium UBA1204
GATGCGGCGGATCTTGTTGTGTGCCGATGAAGGCTGGCCGCCCGTCATGGCGGTCATGTCGTTGTCGAGGATCATGACCACCACGTTGGCTTTCTCGTTGACGCAGTCCATGAGGCCTGTCAAGCCGCTATGACCGAAGGTACCGTCGCCGATGACTGCCACCGAGGGGAAGATGCCCACCTCGCTGGCGCCCTTGGCCATGGTGATGGAAGCGCCCATGCACACGGTGGTGTTGATGGCTCCCATGTTGAAGCCCAAGGTATAGCATCCGATGTCGCCAAACACCTTGCCACCCTTATGGTTGGCCATGACGGCGTTCAAGGCGGTGTAGCTGTCGATGTGGGGGCAGCCTTGGCAGAGCGCGGGCGGACGGTTGGTGACGACTTCCGGCACCTTGTATTGTGCGGGCACGTCCATGCCGAGGGCCTTGGCCACCTTTTCGGCGTTGAGTTCACCATCGCGGCGGATGGTCTCGTCAAGGCGACCCATGACCTTCTTACCCTTGCCGAGGAAGCCTTTCACCAGCTCTTCCACGAAGGGCTGGCCGTCTTCGAGGACCAGGATCTCGTCGCACTCGTCGTATACCTTATTAATATAATTGTAAGGCAGCGGATACTGCGTAACCTTGACGACCGGATAGGGGCATTTGCCATCGGTGAAGTTCTCCATCAGGTAGTTGTAGGCGATACCCGTGGTGATGATGCCGAGGTTCTTCTTAGGCCCGTCGATGTATTTGTTATAGCCCGAGGTCTCGGAGGCTTCCGTGAAGGCGGGTTGCTTGTCGATGAGGTCGCGGTAGAGGCGTTTGGCGTTGGCGGGCAACAGCACGAACGACTTGGCGTCGGCGGGCTCGGTGAGTTCGTTTTGCGGGCGCACGGGCTTACGCACCACGCCGGCGCGGCTGTGGGCCAGGCGGGTCGGGATACGGTAGAGCACCGGGGTGCCGAGTTGTTCGCTCAGCTCGAAGCCGTAGTGCACCATGTCGTAGGCTTCCTGTTGGTTGGAAGGNNGAAGGCTCCAGCATGGGAATCATGGCCCAGTGACCGTAGAAACGGCTGTCTTGTTCGTCTTGTGACGAGAACATGCTCGGGTCGTCGGCCACCACGATGAGGACGCCCTTGGTGCCGATGATGGCGGCGTTCATGAAGGGGTCACCACACACGTTAAGTCCCACGTGTTTCATGCAGGTCATGGCGCGTTTGCCGGCGTAGGCCACGCCGATGGAGGCCTCGAGGGCCGTCTTCTCGTTGGCGCACCAGTTGGCGATCACGCCCTGTTCCTTGGCTTGTTTCGAGTTGATGACATACTCTGTGATTTGGGTCGAAGGCGTGCCCGGGTAGCTGTTGATGGCCGAGCCGCCGGCGTCGATGAAGCCCTGTGCAATGGCCTCATCGCCTAATAGCAGTAATTTCTCCATATTTGTTCAGTTGTCAATTATTCAATTTCCAATAACTCTCCCTCACTCCTCACTCCTAACTTCTCACTCCTAACTATTTTTGCAAAGATACGCAATAAAATGACACGGCCAAGAAAAAACAACTTTTTTCCTCTGGCGCCACACCCCAACGCAAAAATTTCGTAATTTTGCACCCTCAAAAAAGGCAATTTTACATTGCTAACTAATTGTAAACATTGATATACAAATAATTACGTAAAAATAAACGATAAAAACAAAAACACAAATGAAAAGGAGATTTACATTCCTTACCGCAGCCATCGCGCTGCTCACAATCCTTGCCTTCCCGATGGGAGTGTGGGGACAAAGTGATTACTCGTCTGACTATACGGGTAATGTAACGCTTTCTACTGAAGGAGGAGAAAACGCTTCCGAATGTGAAATTATCATTTCAAATACTGAATACAATGGCATCAAAGCGGGTACCAGCAAAAACAATGGTGCCGTGATGATTACTGTTCCTTCCGGAACGAAATATCTTCACATACACGCCGCTGCTTGGAATAACACTACTTGTTCTTTGGCGGTCACACCTACGGGCTATTCAAATCCGATTGCTTTAACAGCAAATAGTGGTATTTCAAACAATTCTCCATTTACTTTCAATGGCGACGCCAATACGAGTGATTATTATAAAGTGATCACATTCTCAAGCGCGTTAACCTCTGCCACCAATCTTACCTTTACAGCCACTGGCGGAAAACGTTTCGTTATTTGGGGTGTTACTTCTGAGGGAGAAGGAGATACTCCCACCTGTGCCACTCCCACCTTCAGCCCTGCTGCTGGCACTTACACAGAAGCTCAAAACGTGACTATTAGCTGCACTACCGAGAACGCAACCGTCTACTACACCACAGATGGTAGCGAACCCTCCACGGAGAGCAGCGTATACAATTCTGCTTTGATTATCAGCGAAACCACAACACTAAAAGCGATGGCTACTGCAACTGGTTACAACAATAGCCCTATTGCTTCTGCCACTTATACCATAACAACTCCTTTGACCATTGCTGCTGTACGCGCACAAGGTACGGGTAACGTTTTTACGAAAGGTGTTGTGACAAGCTGCGTTGGTACTACTGGATATATCCAAGATAATACCGCTGCTATTTGCGTTTACGGTTCCTCTTTGACAGTTGGTGATGAAATAACAGTTGCGGGTACGTTAAGCACTTACAAAGGTCTGTTGGAAATTACCAGTCCACAAGTCGTAGTGATTTCAAGCGGCAACACTATTACACCTACCGTCAAAACGATTGCCGAAATCAATGATGATGATTACACTTCCAGTTCTTCGATTCAGGGCTTGTATATTACCATTGAGGAAGCCACTGTAACTTTAATTGAAGGCTCAAATACCACTATCGCACAAGGCACGAATACTATCGTAGTGCATGGTATTAACGGAGTTGAATATTCCGTAAACGACGTCCTTACCCTTAATGGTAACATAGGCTGCTTCGACGGAGCTCAAATTGCCAATCCGACGAATGTCGAAGTACAGCAAACCACCGAGCCTTCCATCACCGTCACTCCTACCGAGGTCAGCATTAGCGCAGAAGGCGCAACTGGTGCCCTCACCGTGACATGCGAAAATATAGACGATTCCTATGAGATCGGTGTTAGATTCTATTCAGATCCTCAAACCCCAGCAACGGATCCTGCCATCTATGAAGATTGGTTTGAAATCGTCCCTGCTGGAGGATCATCTAATGATTTTCATTATGAAGCATATTCCAATGAAGGTGACGCCCGTACTGCTTATCTGACAATTTGCGCCTTTGCTGCTAATGGCGAAATGCTTACGGAATCCCAGCTCGTCACTTTCAACCAAGCCGCTTATGTGGCTCCCACCTTTGCTGAACTGCCCTTCTCATTCAATGGCGGTAAGGCAGCTATTGAAGAGACGGATGGCCTCTCACAGGAAGGCCTTGGCACGGATTATGCTGAAAATACTAATCCTACTACCAAACTGAAATTCGACAACACTGGCGACTGGTTGCTGCTCCAATTCAATGAACGTCCTGGTACCCTTACCTTTGACATCAAGGGCAACAGCTTCAGCGGCGGCACCTTCAAAGTCCAAACTTCTGCTGACGGCGTGTCCTATTCCGATTTGGAAACCTATACTTCATTTGGCAATAATGAAACTTTTGAAGAAATATTTGACAACTTGGATGAAAACGTCCGCTACATCAAGTGGGTTTATACCGAAAAAGTCAGTGGCAATGTTGGTTTGGGCAACATCGCTCTTGCTAAATATGTTCTTGTTCCTTCCATCACCGTCACTCCTACCGAGGTCAATATTAGCGCAGAAGGCGCAACTGGTGCCCTCACCGTGACATGCGAAAACATAGACGATTCCTATGAGATTGGTGTTAGATTCTATTCAGATCCTCAAACCCCAGCAACGGATCCTGCCATCTATGAAGATTGGTTTGAAATCGTCCCTGCTGGAGGATCATCTAATGATTTTCATTATGAAGCATATTCCAATGAAGGTGACGCCCGTACTGCTTATCTGACAATTTGTGCCTTTGCTGCTAATGGTGAAATGCTTACGGAGTCCCAGCTCGTCACAGTTAACCAATCCGCTCCCGTGGTTCCAGCTACAGGTGATGAATACGCCCTCTATACTGGCGAACTCGTCGAAGGCGACTATCTGATTGTTTATAATGGTGGCGCCATGAACAACACGGTCTCAAGCAACAGACTTCAATACGAATCTGTTACTGTAACTAATGACGCGATTACCACGGATAATGCTGCAATTGTTTGGCATATCGCTCCAAGCGGCGATTACTGGACACTATACAATGTAGATGCTAATGCCTATGCAGCTAGTACAGGAACCAAAAATCAAGCCCAAATGTTGGCCAACGGCACCGATGACAAAGCTCTTTGGACGGTTTCTGGCACCGAGACTTATGAGTTCGTGAACAAAAAGAACACTGTTAATAATGTCAATGCCAACCTCAGAAAGAACGGTACATACGGTTTCGCTTGCTATGCAACGAGTACTGGTGGTGCCTTGTCGCTTTACAAGAAGGTTGTTGAACCTGAGACCCACACCCTCTACATCAACGGCTACACTAGTGATGAAACCAAGGATGGTTATTATCTTATCGCTTCGCCTGTTTCCGTAGATCCTGCCAGCGTTGAAGGCATGACCACTGGCGACTTCGACCTTTACTACTTCGACGAGAGCAAAGAACTTGAGTGGATTAACTATGAAGATCAAACTAACGGCGGTTTCAATCTCGTTCCCGGCAAGGGCTACCTCTATGCCAAGAAGGCCACTGCCGAAACCCCGACCTACACCTTCGAGCTTACTGGCACACCTTACAGCGGCAACGGCGTGTTCCCGTTGTCTTACACTGAAGATGCGGTGTTCGCCGGTTGGAACCTTGTGGGTAACCCTTACGCCGTCTCTGCCACGCCTAATAAGCCTTACTATAGACTCAATGATGCAGGCAGTGAAGTGAGTGCTTCTACTGAGTCAAGTGCTGTCAATGCCATGGAAGGTGTGTTTGTAGTTGCCACAGAGGCAGGCCAAACGGTCTCCTTCAGCACCACTCCCAGCGGCAAGGGTGAGAGCATCGCTCTCAACGTGATGAAGGATCGTGGCACCGTCATCGACCGCGCCATCGTCCGTTTCGACGAAGGTGGTCAATTGCCTAAGTTCCAACTCTTCGAGAACAGCACCAAGCTCTATATCCCACAGGGCAACAGCGATTACGCCATCGTTCGCAGCGCCGCCGAAGGCGAGATGCCCGTCAACTTCAAGGCCAGAGAGAACGGCACCTATACTATCAGCGTCAATACTGAGAATATCGAGATGGATTACCTCCACCTCATCGACAATATGACTGGCACCGATGTCGACCTGCTCCAGACCCCGAGCTACACCTTCGAGGCTACCACCCGCGACTACGCATCGCGCTTCCGCTTGGTGTTCAGCGCTGATGAAAACGGCGCTTCGGCAGGCTCCGCGACCTTCGCCTACTTCAACGGTAACGAATGGGTCGTCAGCAACGAAGGCGACGCCCAGCTGCATGTCATCGACATGACCGGTCGCATCGTCAGCACCGAGACCATCAATGGCAACGCCACCGTCAAGGTGAACGCCGCTCCTGGCGTCTACATGCTCCGCCTCGTCAACGGCAACGAAATCAAGACTCAAAAGGTAATAATCAAATAAAACCATAATACGATGAAAAAATTAGCACTGACAATCGCAATCGTCCTCGGACTGAGCATGACCACCTTCGCCGACGGCGGCGGTCTGTTCCAACGCGGCAACACGCCTGAAAACTCGCAGGAAGGCACCTCCTTGCGCGGTGACGGTCCTGGCCTTCCCGGTCATGGATCACAAACCGACGAGCCCGCCCCGCTTGGCAGCGGCATCGCCGTCCTGATGGGCCTTGGCGCCGCTTACCTCGTCAGCAAGAAACAACGCGAGGAATAATACGATCCTTGTTTTAAAAAAGCCGGCCCTTACGGTCGGCTTTTTCTTTATCTTTGTGGTTCCAATCCCCAGTTGTATGCAACAACAAGCCAAACATATACTAGCTTCATGCCTCCTGCTTTTCACGCTGTGTGGAGCCCTCTCCGCACAGATTCCCGATGGCTACTACAACAATGCTACGGGCAAGACAGGACAAGAACTGAAGGTGGCCTTGCATAACATCATTAAGGGGCATAACAGGATTGATTATGGGGATTTGTGGGATGCCTTTTGGAGCACCGACAACAAAGGCAACGGCATTGTTTGGGACATGTATTCCGACATTCCTGGCGGAGCGCCTCCTTACGTTTATTATCTTGGCACAAACCAGTGTGGCAACTACAACGGTGAAGGCGACTGTTACAACCGTGAGCATTCATGGCCTCAGAGCTGGCTCGGCAGTCAAACCATACCCAGTTGCGACTTGCATCACATCTTCCCCACTGACGGCTTTGTAAACCAAAAACGAGAGAACTATCCCTTCGGAAAAGTGCAGTCCACCACATGGACGTCACTAAACGGCTCAAAACTGGGCTCTTGCAAGTCGTCATTAGGCTATAATGGCACCGTGTTCGAACCCATTGATGCCTACAAGGGCGACTTTGCCCGTGCCCTCATGTATATGAGTGTGCGTTATTACGGTGAAGACAGCAACTGGGGTTCAAGCGACATGACCAATAAGTCGGAAATCCTCCCTTGGGCCATCGCTATGCTTATGGACTGGAACGAGCAAGACCCTGTAAGCCAAAAGGAAACCGACCGCAATAATGCCATTTACACAGATTATCAGCATAACAGGAACCCCTTCATCGACCATCCCGAGTATGCACGCATGATTTGGGATGAGAACTGGGAACCGCCGACCGCCTACTCTATTACCCTCGCCCAATGCGAACATGGGGAGGTATGCGCCAACGTCGCCACTGCCACCGAAGGCCAGACCGTTACCCTCACCGCCGAGCCTGATGAAGGCTATGTCCTTGATGCATGGAACGTATACAAGACGGACAGTCCGACCATCACCGTCACGGTCAGCAACAACACCTTCACCATGCCTGCTTATGGTGTTATGGTAAGCGCGACCTTTGTGGAAAGCAGCGGCGACAACCCAGGCAACGGCGACTATGTAAAAGTGACTTCTGCGCCGTCGGATTGGAGCGGAGAATATCTTTTGGTATATGAGAATAGCGCGACATCAGGGCATGTATGGACAGGCGTGGATGCGGCAAACTGTTATCAAGAAGCGGCAATAACAAATTCTACGATAGAAAATAGCGGTTTTGTCACCATTACAATAGCTCCGATGGCAGAAGGTTATTCCATCAGAGTTAATGGTGGAACCAATGACGGTAAATATATCTATGGGCAGTCGGGAAGCAACGTCATCAAGTTTGGAACATCGGCTACTTTGAATACTTTGGAATTTGAGTCCGATTGGGTAAAAATCATCTCCAACACCTCTGTGATGAGATTCAACAATGCTTCAGGGAACATGCGTTTTCGGTATTACAAGGAAGCTTCTTATTTGAACACCAACATAGAACCCGTCCAACTCTACAAGAAAACAGAGCCTCAAACCGTCGAGCAGTCTATCTCTCTTGTCGCTGGCTGGAACTGGTGGGCGCCAACGGTGGAGGCCACCCTCGCCTCGCTTCAAACAGCGCTAGGCAACACGCTTGTGCAGATCAAGTCGCAAGGTGGCACGCCTACGGAGCTCATTCTCGGGCAGATGTATAAGATACAGACCAATGTTGCTAGCGAATGCTCGCTAAGTGGCGCACCTGCCGCCAGCATCACAATTACCATCGAGCCGGGCTATAATTGGTTTGGCTACACGGGTGCAGACCCATTGGCTCTTGACGAGCTCAACATCATCCCTGTCGAGGGCGATAAGATCGTCTCACAAAACAGCGGTTTCGCCGTCTTTAATGGAAACTCCTGGCTAGGCACGCTCAGCGTGCTTCTGCCAGGCTGTGGATACGTCTACGTGTCGGCAGCCACGGAAAATAACACCTTGACATTCTAATTGCAACGAAAAAGTTAAAAATCAAGCTCGTTTTGTCTTGCGAGTCCACCTTTTTTGTACCTTTGCTGATTAAACTTTTTCATTGTAATGAAGCTTTATCGTTTTATATTCCTCTTTTGTGCCGCTATCCTCGGCAGCACAGCCATGGCCCAAAGCCAGAGAGAACTCCAACAATTGATGCGCAACCGCGGTGAGTATTACTTCACCCTCAGCGTCGATGACCTCGTTGGGATTGATAATCTTGGCGAGATTTGTTCCGTAGATGGCACCGACGGACATATCGTGATAGCTTATGCCAACCAGGAAGAATATGACAAACTGATTGCGTTGGGATTGCAACCCAATCTACAAACGCCGCCCTCGCTGCGCGAAGAAGCCAAGATGTGGGAGGGAGGCGACCGCGCTACTTATGCCTGGGATAGTTATCTTACCTACGAGCAATATGTCTCCATGATGCAAGGCTTCCCGACTCAAGCTTTAAATGACAGAACCTGTACTTTGATTAACCTCGGAACGCTTTCTACAAGCAATCATCGCCAACTCTTGGGCATCCGTATTTACAGTGGTAATCCTTATGGTAAACCAAAGTTCCTCTACACCTCCACCATGCACGGTGACGAGGTGACCGGAATGATTCTCATGCTTCGCCTTATCGACGAATTGTGCACCAGCACCGAAAGCCGTATTGCCAATTTGTTGAATGATGTCGATATCTATATCTTCCCCTGTACCAACCCCGACGGCACTTATGCTGGCGGCAATGGCACGGTAAATGACGCCCGACGCTATAATGGTAACAACGTCGACCTCAACCGTAATTATAAGGATTATTTTAATGGTGATCACCCAGACAATAAAAGTTATCAGGAAGAAACTCAATGGACTATGGCTCTTGCCGATGAAAACCTGTTTACCATGGGTGCCAACTATCACGGTGGGGCGGAGGTAATGAACTATTGTTGGGATTGGGTCTTTGAAAGCCATCCGGATGTGGATTGGTGGGAATATGTTTGTTCCGAATACGTCCAACTTGCCCGACAAGTCAATTCTTCATATATGGGAGGCTACTACCAAAGCTATAATAACTATGATTACGATGGCGTCACCAATGGCGCTACTTGGTATTCTATTACTGGTAGCCGTCAAGACTATATGAATGCTTTTGGTCAGTGCCGTGAAATCACGGTGGAGTGCTCTAGTACAAAAACTCCAAATGCTTCCCAGTTACCCAGCTTTTGGAACTACAACCATAACGCCATGCTGACCCTCATGGAGCAAACCTGCAAAGGCGTGCACGGTGTTGTGTATGACGCCCAGACTGAGCAAACCATTCAAGGCGTTACCGTCAGTGTGCTGAACCATGATATTCATAATTCCCATGTGACCACGCATTCCGTGGGTGACTTCCACCGTCCCATCAAAGGTGGCACCTATACCTTCGTTTTCGATAAGGAAGGCTATGAAAGAAATTTTGTTGACGTTACTATAGCTGATGGCCAGCGGATAGACCTTACCGTCAATCTCATCCCTAGCGGTTCAACCCAGATGGAATGCTTCACGCAGTTTGTGCCCAATGCTTCTGGCGCCTATCTCATGGGTTATCTCGATGGCTCGACCTTGATTATGCCTACACACAACAACACCAATACTACTAATTCGGTATCGATGTCCACCACCACATATTCGGTTACCCCAACCAATGATGGCTTCACATTGGCTCGTGGCTCGGAACCCCTGAGAATCGACCTCTGCGCTTCTGGTAATGCTGGTCAGTACCTTATCTGCTATAAAGGTCGCCTTCTCTCAAGATCCAGCAGTAGCCTGGCTTGGGCAAAACCTAATAATTCTACTGGTAATGGTGTTAATCTTACGTCAAATAGATGGTATATCAACGACCAAGGCATCTACCAACAATCTGGAAGCACAAAATACTATCTATGTTATAGTAATGGTACTTTCAAGACTAGCACCACAAACCAAAACAACGTTCATTTCTACCAAGAAGGCGATTGTCCCACCACGGTATCCCTCAATGATGAATGGAACTGGTGGACCCCCACACTTGAGATGTCGCTTGATGACCTTGAAGCCGCCCTTGGCGGCAACGCCGTCCTCATCAATTCCCAAGACGAGGGCTTTGCCCGCTTTGAAAACGGCACTTGGAGCGGCACCCTGGCGGAGATTGTTCCTGGTCAGATGTACAAGATTAAAATCGAGGCCACGGACCCCGTCAACCTCATGCTGAGCGGCACACCCGCCTCAAATGTCAGCTTGACGATTCTGCCTGGCTACAACTGGTTCGGCTACACAGGCAGCCAGTCAAAGGCCATCGACGAAGTGTTCGATACAAACTTCAGCCCCACTGATGGCGACACGATCACCGCTCAAAACAACGACTATGCCACTTACAACGGCGAAACTGAGAGATGGGAAGGCTCTCTCGGCCTCCTTGTTCCCGGCCACGGCTACGTCTACCACTCCAACGCCACACAAGGCCGTAGCATCAACTTCGAATAACAGAAAACAATAAAACAACACATACCATGAAAAAAGCACTATTCTTACTTTTGCTCATTGCCTCAGGCCTAAGCGCCGTGGCACAACAAATACAACTGCGTTCGGTCGACAAGGTGGAATGCGTGAAGAGCGACATGACAAGCCTCAAGGCCAATTTCTCTTTCTCCAGCCTTAACGCCGACAAAATCGAAACCACACATGGTGAGTTATCGGAAATCCACATCGAAGGCACCTATCCCAACGGCAACGTTGGCGAGCCACAGTTGCCCATGTTTACAAGGCTCATCGCCATTCCCACTGGAGCCACGCCAATTGTTACGGTAGGTGCCCATTCCGAAACGGAATACATTCTTAGTGACTATGGCATTGGCACAGTCGCTGCCATGCAGGCTCCTATCCACAAGAACCTTGACCCGAATACGGTGGAATACGCTTTCAACGAGGCCGCTTATGCCCGAGACAGCTACAATAACGACCCGATTGCCATGGTAGAGGTGCTCGGCACCATGCGTGGCATCACGTTAGGTCGTCTCATCGTTCAACCTGTCCGCTACAACCCCATCGCCGGCACAGTGAAGGTGTTTAACGACATCGAGGTGAACGTTGACTTCCAAAACGGCGATGCCGAAAGCACGGAACGGATGTTCAAGAGTACAGCTAATGTAGCCTTCCAAAGCGTATACGACCAAATCTTCAACATCGACATGCTAATGGGTGGCACCAGGGACGCCTACACCGACCACCCCGACTTTTACAACACGCCGGTCAAGATGCTCGTGATATGTTATTCAGGCTTCAAGAACAACAGCTCACTGAACAGCTGGCTACAGTGGAAATTGCAGAAGGGCTATTATGTTGACATTTTCTACACCGACGAGACTGGAACATCTGCTTCCAACATTGCCTCGTTCATCAAGACGAAATACAATGCCTCGGTGTCGGCTGGCAATGCTTATACCTATCTGATAGTAATTGGCGACACAGGACAGGTCCCGCAATACATGAATAAAAACATAGACTCTAGTATTGGTAATTGCGCTTCCGACCTCGGTTATGCAAGCGTCAATTTCTCGACGAGCACCAGCAACTACTTCCCTGACATGTACTATAGCCGTATTTCGGTTGAGAACACCACACACTTGAGCAATTATATCAACAAAGTGCTGACCTACGAGAAATTTGAATTCACCGATGGCGGTAACTATTTAAACAATGTTATTCTTGTTGGCGGTTGGGATTCCAACTGGACAAGCCGTGTTGCAAAACCGACCATCAACTATGCCACCAACAATTACTTCAAGGCAAGCAACACCACCTATGGCGGTTTTGAAAACGGTACTATCAATGCTACTATTTCGACAAGCTCCACTGCCGGTTATAGCGGCACCAACAACGGCTGCTACAATGGCATCAACAATGGTGTGTGCTTCCTAAACTATACCGCCCATGGCGACAAACAGGAATGGTATCAGCCCAAAATGACCGCAGCACAGGTTGCCACTTTATCCAACACTGGTAAATACTTTTTCGGAGTCGGTAACTGCTGCCTCACCGGTAACTTCAACAATACCACAACAACCTATTCACCAGGCTCTGCCATAGGCACCAATGCCTGCTTTGCCGAAACCATGATTCGTGTTCCCAACGCCGGTGCTATTGCTTACGTGGGATGTTCACCTTATTCTTATTGGTACGAAGATTTCTATTGGGCCGTTGGAGCACACTCCTATTCAGCAGGCAATGCCCCATCGGTTTCAGGTTCTTCCAAAGGTGTTTACGATGTTATGTTTAACGACCAATACTGGAACTCAGCTTCTGCGTTGATGTATTTAGGCAACCTTGCCGTGCAGCAAGCAGTCAGCAACGGTAACACCAATTCCAGTATCACCGATGGCAACTGCAATAACTCGGCTCACTATTACTTCCAGTTTTACCACACCCTTGGAGATGGTTCCGTGATGCCTTACATCACCAAGCCAGAAGCGAACACCGTGACGATACCCAGCACAGTCACCCCAGAGACCACCTCCATCACCGTTAACGCTTTGGCTGGTTCCTATGTCGCCGTCACCGACAATAGCTCGGTCATCTACGGTGTTGCCGAGGCCAACTCGTCGGGTGTGGCTACTGTGAACTTCACCAACGCTATCCCAGGCAGTGGCACTCTCTATGTGGTTGTCACCCGCCAGCAATACCAACCTTATTTTGGCAGTATTGAAATCGTTGGCGACGCCTACCACGCTGTCATTACCGCAATAGCCAATCCAACAGAAGGCGGCACGGTGAGTGGTGGTGGTGTATACGAATTGGGCGACAACTGCACCCTTACCGCTACGCCTAATGTAGGTTACACCTTCACCAACTGGAAGAA
>DBXU01000187.1:0-4070 GCA_002310075.1 Bacteroidales bacterium UBA1204
TGGAACAAGGGCATCTATCTGGTCAATATCATTGAACAGAATGGTGCCGTGGTGACCAAGAAATTGGTGGTGAGATAATATATCTTATTAACGACAATAAGGGCTGTCACAATCGTGACAGCCCTTATGTTTTATACGTCAAATTTAAATTCGGCATCAAACCAGCCCGTGTCTTCCTTTAGAAGGTCGTATTCTTCGCCCGTGAGGTGGTCAACCACATGAACGGTGCCTTTGATGTCATCGTAGGTGAATGTAAACTGTGAGTTTACGTCGTCTTTGGGTACGTCCATTTCAGATGTTTGTCTATAATTGAGGCTGCAAAGATACACATTTTTCAGATACCTAAGCGTTTGTTCAATGCTGCTGTCTGCTCCTCAAAGCCTTTTTTGCCGAGCAAGGCAAACATATTCTTCTTGTAAGCTTCCACACCAGGTTGGTCGAAGGGGTTGACATCGAGCATGTAGCCGCTGACGGCACAAGCCATCTCGAAGAAATAAATCAGTTCGCCAAGTACCCTCTCCGAAACCTCAGGGATGACGATTCGGAGGTTCGGCACGCCACCATCCTCGTGGGCGAGCACAGTGCCAAGTTCAGCTTTGTGGTTTACTTCGCTGATGCGCTTGCCAGCGATGTAGTTCAGTTGGTCGAGATCTTCGTTCTCCATCGGGATGCGGAGTTCGTGGTTCGAGTTCTCGACCGAGATTACCGTCTCGAAGAGATTGCGCAGACCATCCTGAATATACTGTCCCATCGAATGAAGGTCGGTGCTGAAGGTGACCGAAGCGGGGAAGATGCCCTTGTGCTGTTTGCCATGGCTCTCGCCGTAGAGCTGCTTCCACCATTCGCTGAAATACACCAGGCGCGGTTCATAGTTGACCATGATTTCGTTGGTAAGGCCTTGGGCATAGAGCGCTTGACGCACCACGGCATATTGCGAAACGGGATTGTCAAGGGTCGGATTGGTCTTGCATTGCTGCTCCATCTCGATGGCACCCTTCACCAAGGCACGGATATCGATGCCCGCCATGGCAATGGGTAGCAAGCCCACAGGGGTCAGCACTGAGAAGCGGCCGCCCACGTCGTCGGGGACGATATAGGTCTTGTAGCCCTTCACGTTGGCCAGCTGCTTGAGGGCACCACGGGCCTTGTCGGTGATGGCGATGATGCGCGAGGCAGCTTCCTTTTCGCCATATTTGTTGATGATATGTTGCTTGAGAATGCGGAAAGCGATGGCAGGTTCTGTCGTTGTACCTGACTTGGAGATGACCGCCAGCGAATAGTCCTTCTTGTCGAGGATGGCCATCAGGTCGTGGAGATAGTCCTCGCTCATGTTATGGCCAGCATAGACGATGAGCGGCTTCTCACCAGTAAGAGGGGCAAAATGGTTCTGCAAGGCCTCAATGACGGCACGGGCACCGAGATAGGAGCCACCAATGCCGATGACGACAAATATGTCCGATTTCTTGCGCAGGTCGGCAGCGGTCTTCTCGATGTCGGCCAACATGCTTTCATCGATTTCAGAAGGGAGGTCGACCCAACCAAGGAAATCATTACCGGCGCCGGTCTTATTGTATATGGTGTCGTAAATACTAGAGACTTTTTGTTCTAAAGAACGGACGATGTCACCGTTCAAAAAAGATTGGCAATGTGTAAGATCGATTTTCATGGCGGTTGAAGTTTTTATATGCTGCGAAGATAAAACAAAAAAACGTTCCCATACCAATGAAGCAAAAAATAGTTTACCTTTGCGAATCTTTTTTGAATGCCTATAATACAGGGCATAGGTTTTCGTTATGTAAATAACATTTTTGTTTTTATGTCACAAGTTAAGATTTTATTGGCAGAAGATGACAAGAGATTAGGAACGATTCTCAAGGCCTATCTGGATGCCAAAGGATATACCACTACATTATGTGTTGATGGAGAAGAAGCGATAGAGGCATTCAATGCTGAGCTTTTTGATCTTTGTATCACAGACGTGGTCATGCCAGGCATGGACGGTTTCACTTTAGCGAAACAAATCAAAGCTTTGAAACCTTATATGCCTCTTATTTTTTTAACCGCCAAAAAAGAGCAATCAGACATTTTGGAGGGTTTTAGGTTGGGTGCTGACGACTATATCACCAAACCTTTCAGTATGGATGAGCTGGTGATGCGCATACAAGCCGTTTACCGTCGTTGTTCCAATACAAAGGCGATGCCTTCTTCCTATCAATTGGGCTCATTCATTTTTGATTCTCCTCGTCATTTGTTGGTGCGAGGAAAGGAGATGCGCAAATTAACATCCAAAGAAGCTGATCTTTTGCTTTTGTTGTGTGAGAACCTGGGTAAAACGCTACAACGTTCGGAGGCTTTGCAAACAATTTGGGGAGAAGAAACTTATTTGAACGCCCGTTCAATGGACGTTTACATCACCAAATTACGCAAATATTTGAAAGAAGACCCCGATGTTGAGCTTTCCAATATTCATGGTGTTGGTTTCAAGCTTCTTGTGAAGTAATCAATTGGTACACGGACATGACTCGGGCAGCATCACGCTTGTGTCGTGAACGAAATCCCATACGATTTCGCTGGGTATAAGATAGGTTGTGTTGGTAAGTATGGCCAAAAAACGGCGGTGCGTCACGTCACGGATGACCACGCTGCGATAGCCTTTCCACCATCCATAATGGAAATACATGCCAGGGTGTTCTTTGCTCATTCGCCAGCCAAAACCGTAGTTTTCGTCGTATTTCCACTCGGGAGAACCAGGAATAAAAGCTTCGGCTTGCAAACTGTCAGGAAGAAGAAGCTCAGAATCCAAAGCTAGGTTGAACTTGTACAGATCCTCAACCGTGGAAAACATGATTTTGTCGCCCATCACACCATTTAAGTAGTCGTTTTGCGCTTTCACGGGGCCGCTACGGTACAAATCATGTCCATGCACGTCGACAGGCATATACAACGACACTTCATCATCGTTGCGCATTGAATAGATATAAGAATGCTCCATGCCGCAGGGTTCAAAGATGTGGTCATGCATGAAAACCTCAAATGGTTCACCACTGGCTCGTTCGACTACAGAGGCCAACAAAGCATAATTGATATTGTTATAAAAATAACCGGCTCCTGGTGCGCCATAGGGTTCGGGCTTCGTGTTGGCCAGCATTCGAATCATGGCTTCGTTCGAAAAAGGCTTCTTGCGATCGGGCCAAAAAGCATCGGCCATGGCATCATAGCGAGGCAGCCCCGAACGGTGGTTGAGCAACATTCTAATAGTGATGCCCTCATAAGGCAGTTCGGGAATGTACTTTTTGACGTCATCGTCATAATGGAGTTTGCCTTTAGCGTTGAGTAGCATAATAGCCTCGGCCGTAAACATTTTGGAGTCGGAGGAAAGTTGGAAGGCGTCATCGATGCGTAATGAATCCTTCTGTCTTTTGTTGAGATCGCGCCATCCAAAGGCTTTTTCATACACAACTTGTCCCTGCTCAGCATAAAGCACCACGCCATTTAAACCAGAACGATACAAGTTGGTAAAAACACGGTCGGCAGACTTTGCTCGTTTTGCCACGAGTTCTTGGTTCAGATTATAGAAAACACTATCGGTATTTATAATCGTGTCAGATTGTGAATGTCGCTTTCTTGCACAAGAAAAAGGCAACACAAATACCAGAATAAGAACACATATGGAAAAAGTACGGCGTGTCATATTTTATGAGTACAAAAATACGGAAAAACCACATTGAAGCAGTTGTTTTTTTGTCAAAATGGGAACAAATGCTTCTTAATTGACTAATTATTACTACTTTTGCAGCCTCAATTACAACCATACATTTATTTTTCATGTCACAATTTACTGATTTTGGATTGAATCCCGCTCTGGTGAAGGCTATTAAGGAGATGGGGTTTGAGAATCCTATGCCAATCCAGGAAAAAGCAATTCCTGTGTTATTGGAGAGAGATGTTGACTTTGTGGGCCTTGCACAGACGGGAACGGGTAAGACGGCTGCCTTTGGCTTGCCGCTGTTGAACAAGATCGATGAGACGCAACGATGCGTTCAAGCGTTGATCCTTTGTCCGACGCGTGA
>DBXU01000187.1:4127-10938 GCA_002310075.1 Bacteroidales bacterium UBA1204
TATGGCGGCGCCAGCATCGAACTCCAATTTAAAGACTTAGCCAAGAAACCGCAGATCATCGTGGCCACGCCAGGACGTCTGCGCGATATGATCCGCCGCAACCGCGTCGACTTCAGCAATGTGAAGACGATGATCCTCGACGAGGCCGACGAAATGCTCAACATGGGTTTCCAAGAGGAAGTTGACGACATCCTCGAATACATGCCCAAGGAAGGACGCCACACCATGCTCTTTTCGGCCACCATGCCGAAAGAGGTGGAGGCTATCCTTAACAAGTACATGACTGATCCGGTTAAGGTGGCCGTGGGTGAACGCAATAGCGGCACCGCCAATGTCGACCACATCTACTACATGATGGCTGCTAAAGACCGCTATTCTGTGCTGAAGCGTATCATCGACTACACGCCTGCCATCTATGGCATCATCTTCTGCCGCACCAAGCTGGAAACCCAGGAGATTGCCGACAACCTTATCCAAGACGGATACAACGCTGCCGCTTTGCACGGCGACCTTTCTCAGGGCATGCGCGACAATGTAATGGACCATTTCCGCAAGCGCAGCCTGCAATTGCTGGTGGCCACCGACGTGGCTGCTCGTGGCATCGACGTGAAGGAGCTGACGCATATCATCAACTATAACCTTCCTGACGACATCGAGACCTATGTGCACCGCAGCGGTCGTACGGGTCGCGCCGACAAGCGTGGTCTCTGCCTCAGCCTCATCAACTTGCGCGAGAAGAGCAAGATCAAGAGGATAGAAAAAATTGTTGGTCGTCCTTTCGAGAAAGGTATGATTCCTACCGGTAAGGAAGTTTGTGAGAAACAACTCTTCAACCATATCGACCGTATCGAGCATGTCGACATCAATCGCGAAGAAATCGACGACTACTTGCCTGTTGTTTTCCGCAAACTGGAGTGGATGAGCCGCGAGGAACTCATCACCCGTATGGTGGCGCTCAACTTCAACCGTTTCTTGGATTATTACAAGGATGCCATCGACCTTAACGTCGATGAAAAAGACGAGAAAAAAGACCGCAAGGAACTCAAAAAAGAGCGCGAACATCGTGACGAAACCATGAAACGCCTCTACTTCGGCATGGGCAAGAACGATCATATCCTTCCTCAGAAGATTATCGGTAAGATCAATGATGTCACACATTCCAAGAATATTCCGATAGGCCGTATAGACCTTTATGGCGACTATTCCTATGTGGATGTTGACGAAAGCTTCGTTCCCATGATTCTTGATTGCTTTGCCGATCCGCATAACAATCCTCGTGGCATTGTAGTTGAAGTGGCCAAGGAACAACCCGAACGCAAGAAGAGCAGTGAGAAGAAAGACTTCGGCGAGAAGAAAGAACGTAAGGAACGCCGCGACCGTGACGAGTTCCGTGAGAAACGCAATCGTCATGATGAAGACTTCTTCGAGAAGAAGTCGAAGAAGAAAAAGAAGGACTTCGACGACGATAGGACCTACTACAAGTCGGAACGCTCGCGCGATGGTCGTGAATGGCTCGACCCCGATTGGAAAGAGCACATGGACGACATAGATGTCTTCCTTGACGATGACGACCGTCCAAGCCGCAAACAACGTAATGCTGAGCGTGGCTTTGGCGCCAAGAAGAGCGGCAGCGCTTCGAGAAGCTCCAGCTCAAGAAGTGGCAGTTCGAGAAGCAGCTCCTCGCGTAGCGGCTCTTCCTCAAGGGAATCGAACCGTGGTCGCCGTGGAGCCAGCCGATATGATGACAATGATTTCTATTCACCACGTCGCCGTGGTGGAGGCCGTCGGAGATAACTTTCTTTGTCACAAAACCGACAAAACCATCAAAACAATAGTCGTGGGAACTAGCAACGGCTCGCAACCGCTTGCCGTTGCCACCCCGACTAAAGTCGGGCATTAAAACGCAAACGGTATGATAGACATTGAGGCATTAAAAGCTTATGCTTATGATACGATAGGGGCGATTCACGAAGTCCATAAGGAACTTGGTTCTGGACTGAATGAAAAAGTCTATCAAGAAGGTCTTCAGTTGGAATTGTCGGAAAGAAACATTCCTTTTCAGAAAGAGTTGACGTTTCATCCTTTGTATCACGGCAAGGAAATGGAATCTACATATCGGTTGGATTTCTTGGTTAACGATGATATTATTGTTGAGTTGAAGTCTGTTGAATGTCTAACAAACGAACACAAAGCGCAGTTGTTCAACTACATGAGAATGCTGAAAGTGTCTGTCGGCATTTTGGTCAATTTTTATCCAAGATTTGCAGAAATAGAACGATATTTCTTCAACCCAGATGATAACGAAATCTATGGTTCCGATGGTTTTCCCATCAGAAAGTACGTTTAAGCTTCATGGCATCCAAAGGATGCGTCGGAAAGGAGCCGGTTGGCGACTTGCCATGTTTTACAAAAAGCGGTTTTGTGAGTTTTGTAGGTTTTGTGAAATAAACAGCTATGGCAAAGTTTAAAACATGGGTAAAAGCTGCCCGTCCAAGGACGGTGCTGCTCTCTTTTTCAGGGGTGTTGTTGGGTGGCTTTTTGGCCTTCGACCAGCTGAAGCCCCTGAGCCCGTCGAAGGACCGACCATACTTTGTAATACTTTTCGCTGCCCTCACAGCCATCCTCCTCCAAATTCTTTCCAATCTTGCCAATGACTATGGCGACTTCGAGAAAGGCACTGACGGGGCCAAACGTGTCGGACCTCAGCGCGAGATGCAAAGCGGAGCAATCACCGAAAAGGAAATGAGACGGGGCTTAGCCTTTACCACAGGCTTATGCTTTGTTTTGGGTGCTCTGTTGGTTTTCGTTTTTGCAGGATTGACATGGCAAGAACTCGCCGTTTTTGCGGCCTTGGGCATAAGTGCGGTGTTGGCAGCCTTGCTCTACACTTTGGGCAAACATCCCTATGGTTATCGTGGCTTAGGCGATCTATTCTGTTTCCTATTTTTCGGCTTGGCAGCCGTGGCGGGAACTTATTATTTGGCCACCAAATCGCTTGATTTCAGCGTTTTGTTGCCTGCCTCAGCCATGGGTTTCCTCTCCAATGTCGTGCTCAACATCAATAACATGCGCGACTATGAGAACGACAAGGCCTCTGGCAAGAACAGCCTCGTGGTGAAATTGGGGTTGAAAAATGCATTCATTTACCATTGCCTACTCATCGGTGGCGCTTTCGTCTGCCTCGCTGTTTATCTCGTTTTGCACCAGGCCGCGTGGTATCCCTATCTGTTCTTATTGCTTTCCATCCTATTCATCAAAGACTTGATTGCCATCAAAAAGACAAAGCCTGAGTTGCTTGACCCGTTTTTGGGCAGGCAAGTGAAGCATAGTTTCTTTCTTGTAGCGGTTTATGGAGTTCTTTTGTTAGTTTGATTAGGTTTTTTCACCTAATCTATAGGCTATTATTCAAAAATGTTCTTATTTTTGCCATGGAAAATCTATCTATTTAAACATTAAAATCATATTACTATGAAGAAAACCTTACTATTCGCATTCGCTTTGCTGTTTGCAACAGCAATGATGGCTCAAAACCGTACGGTTTTGCTACAAGAGTCCTTCGATGGTAACTCCATGCCTGCAGGCTGGAGCATTGCAGGCCAACCCAATAACTGGTCGGTGTCGGCTACTGCCAATGCTGGCGGCACACCCAATGAAATGCACCTCACTTGGAGCCCCCAATTCAATGGCATGACTCGCCTTGTGTCTCCCGCCATTGATATGACAGGCTACAGCGAGGTGGTGTTCTCTTTCAAGCATGCACTTGACAACTATCAAAGCAGTAATACTATCGGCGTGGCTACGTCATCTGATGGTGGTACCACTTGGAACCAAGCATGGAGCCAAGGCTACAACACCAGCTCATCCTGGACCGTGAACGTATCCGTCAATACTCCTGACATGGGCCAACCCAATGTTCAGTTCTGCATCTTCTTCAATGGTAGCAGCTACAACATCAACGACTGGTTCTTCGATGACGTCAAGATCTTTACGCTCGAAAACCTCGATGTGGCTGTCACGGGTACTTCCGTTCCCGAACTAGTGCAAGTTGGCGACCTTACGATCAACATGGGTGTGATGAGCTATGGCTCTACCCCTGTCACTTCCATTCAAGCCACTTACGAGGTGTCGGGTATGGAACCTGTTGAACAAACCTTTGATGTCAACCTCGCTCCTTTGGCTTCGGCCACCTTGACTTTCGACGTGCCCGCACCCATCAACACTCCCGGCAGCTATGACATCGTGCTGACCATCAACAAGGTGAATGGTGTGGATGACGATTTGTCTGATAACAATGTTTGGGAAAAGCATTTCTCTGTTCCCGTTAGTTTCACCCAAAGAATTCCTATGATTGAACATTTCTCCTCGTCCACCTGCGGACCTTGCGTGAATGTGAACAACCAAATGAACACATTCTGCAACAATAATCCTGGTCGCTATACCTACACCAAGTACCAGATGAACTGGCCTGGTAATGGCGATCCCTATTATACTGCCGAAGGTGGCGTTCGTCGCGTTTATTACGGCGTGAGCGGTGTTCCGGACATTTATCTTGACGGCGTGGGAACCAACAACGCAGCTGTCAACCAAAACACCTTCAACCAACACGCTGAAGAGCCTGGCTACTTCGATGTCAGAGGTTCATTCACCGTGGATGGCAACAACATCCATATCATTGCTGATGTCATGCCGTATGTTGATGTTGAGGCCCGCGTGTATGTTTCGGTCAACGAAAAAGTGACGCATAATAACGTAGGTGGCAACGGTGAGACTTCGTTCCATCATGTCTTTATGAAAATGATGCCCAATGGCGAAGGCTCAACCATCGCTTTCACAACTGGCGAAATGCAACGTTTGGAGTTCACCCAAGATATGTCGTCGACCCACGTGGAGGAAATGAGCGACCTCGAAGTGTCCATCTGGGTGCAGAACTACAGCTCAAAATATGTTTATAACAGCCACTTTGCATACGAGTACACCGATGTGCATCCTTATCCCGTTGAGAACCTGATGTTGACAGAAGAGAGAGGCTTGTTTGCGGCTACTTGGGATGCTCCTGCCAACGGTACTCCTACCGGATACAATGTTTATGTGAACAACGAACTGGTGGCTGAAAACATCACCGACACTGAGTATTCGTTTGAAGGCGATTCCGATGCGTTCAACGTGGTCGGTGTGGTTGCTTTGTATCCTAACAATGCGACCTCTGTCACAGTTGTGGCAGCAGTGTCTGATAACTTGCAAGACATGGGTCTGATTGCCAATGGCACCACTGAGGTTGTATTGGATATGGATCAACCTTCTGCAGAGGTTATGGTGTCCAATGCCAACTACAATACAGAAAGCCCCATCGAAATTCTTTCGATCGAGGAGACTGAGAATCCGACAGGCGAGCCCTATTTGGTGATCACTGCCGAAGAACTGCCTTACACCTTGAATTTTGGTGAAGACTTTGTGTTACTGCTCGAACCCAATGCTCCTGCACTCAAGAGTGTTGCTTCCACAACGGTGACAGTTGAATCGAATGCTGGCTCTGTTGAGTTCCTGGTGGAAATCGACGGCGAACTTTTGAAAGTCACCGAGCTTTCATCATCAGCCAAGCTTTATCCCAACCCCGCAAACAACCAAGTGCGTGTTGAGGCCAACAATGCTATTGAGAGCGTAACGGTTTACAATGTGATGGGCGCCTTGGTGGAGAGCATCCCCGCCAACAGCAAGACCGTCAATGTGAACTTGGACAACTACAGTAATGGCGTGTATTTCTTCAACATCCGCCAAAGCGACGGCAGTGTCAGCAACCAACGTCTGGTTGTGACCCACTGAGCCTCGTGCTTGTGATGTAACAAAAAAGGAACCTCATTCGAGGTTCCTTTTTTGTTGGGGAAAATCATGCAATAACTTTATCATTCTGATGCAACTTCTGAAGTTTCCTTCTGCTGTTGGTTTACCGACTTGTTTTTGCGGAACCATTCCGTGATGTCTTTCACACGGCCGTCCGACAGGCGTTTCATCATACGTTGGTTGGTGGTGACACTGTCGAGTGCGCCTAACTCAGCTACATAACTACCGAGTTTGATGTAGTCAAAATGGTCGGTCTTCACGTTTTCGGGCAGTTCGTTCTTGCCAGAATACCAGGCAGCCTTAAGGCCTTGGTGGTCGTTTTTCACCTTACGGGCCAGTTCGGCAACTTTGTCAGGTTCGTTGTCGCCGCCCATGAAGCACACGCAGGTGATACCTGACTTGTATTGTGCTACAAGGCGGTCCAACTCTTCAAAATCTAAAGCTTTTCCTATGTTTTCCCATAAATACTTACTGTGACAGCCAGGACATTGGTTGGGACAGTTGGAAATATTAATGGCCAGGGTCACTTCATCAGGGACTTCCTGGAATACGATATCAAAATTGGCGTATTTTAGCATCTGTCAATCTCCATTTTTCCATAATGACGACGAGCAGCTTCTTCTTGTCGTGGCTCGCTGAAATTACTGACACGTTTCAAGTAACCAATGATACGGGTCAGATAGTCTATGTTGTGGCTGTGGCATTCGGGGCATTCTTTCAGGTAACGCTTGTCGATATGACCGCAGTCGTTGCAAATGGTGTTCGGAATGTTGAAAGTGAAATAGTTGCAGCCTTCGCGGGCAGCCACTCGAAGCAGCTGACGGTACTGGTCCTTGGTAAGGTGTTCTTCAAGGTTGCAGTGAAGTGCCGAACCGCCAGTAAGGTGCTTGATGTATTTCTCACCGTGAAGACGGAACTTATCAAGAACATTGGTGTTAGGATCTTCAACGATGTAGAAATAGCTGTTGTAGCA
>DBXU01000123.1 GCA_002310075.1 Bacteroidales bacterium UBA1204
GGGACGACAAACCAGAGTCTCGACAATATGAATTTGAGCGACACCACGGGCATCTCGCTGGTGATGGTGGTGACCAGCATCCAGGCGAACATGCAATAGATGACGATGGCGATGGGATGGTGTGAGATGCGTTTGTCGTATTTGCCGTCATATAGCATCTTGGCGAAGAATAGCACCATAATGCCGATCAGCAGAGGCTCGGCGGGCAGGGAGATGGCCAGACCCGCTTCGAGGGCTTTCAGGTTGATCGATAGCGGCACGGTGAATGCCGTAAGCAGAAGAACCTTGTCGAGGGAGAAGATGTAGAGCAGGAGCACGCCCAAAACGACGGGCAAGGCAAAGAAGAGGTAGGTGTTCTTCTTCACCACNNAGGAACAGCCCCACGGCCAAGAAAAGGGCCGCGACGACATAAAGCCAAGCTATTTTTGCTCTTTTCTCCACGACTTATTTGCTTTCAGCCACGAAACGCTTGCGGTTTTCGATGATGAAGATCACCAGGATGGAGAGCAGCATGGCGCCTAAAGCGGAGAGGGCCACGACAACCCAACGCACCGGGAAGGCTTTCTTGTCGGCCGGGAAAGGCTCGGTGACGATGTTGGAATAGGTAAGATCGGAGTTGAAGAAACGCAGGTTCTGTTCGTAGTCAACCTTGGTGTTGACATACGTGGTGGCTTCGGCTTCGATTTTCGTGCGGAGGTCGAGCACTTCGGCACCGTATTGCTCTAAGTTGCTTTTCAACTCGGTGGCCTTTGCCGAACCACTCAGGTAGCCTTTGGTCACCTCACGAGCCTGACTGGTATAGTCAGTCACTCCGTATTCCGTACCATAGTCGGTAAGAAGCTGTTTCAGCGAGTCGATGTTACGTTGCTTCTCGTTCAACTGTCTTTCATACATGGCCACCACTTCGCCGACTTTCTGGGTGTGCAGTTTATGCACCTTTTGGTCGTAGAAGTTGAGGATGTCCTTGGCGATGTCGCAGGCCACAAAGGGGTCCTTGTCCATCACCGTGATGCTGACGGCCTCGTAAGGGGTCTTGCTGATCTTGATCTTACTGCGGTATTCATTGAGCATGTAAGTCTTGGCGAACTTGTAGTTCTTGTCGATTTTGTAGTCCGACCACAGGTCATACTTCTCGATGATGGAGTCCATGATGGACTGCGAGTTGATGATCTGCAGCATCTGTTCGGTCTCGCTCTCATCGGAGTAGGGGCTGATGTTGGCGGGATAGGCCACGGCCTCTGACTTGTAGAGCGGGGTGATGAACAGTGAGCTGGAGAAGATGGCACCTAAGATGGCTGCAGCCACTGTGATGATCAAGATGTGCCATTTCCATTTCAGCACGAGTTGGACAAGTGAAAGGTTGTTGAAATTGTTATCCATGATTTGTTTTGTTGTTGTCGGAGTAGTTGATGTTATATTAGGTGCAGTTATAGTCTCATTCTTTTCCAAGATGGTTCTTTTTTTCCTTGGAGGCCGCTTCCTTGTCGGCCTGGCGGCGAAAAAAGCCATTGGAACGGTCGTAGAACACAAGGCAGAAGATGAGCAGCAGCAGCGTGCTCAACACGGTTATCACCACGATGATCCAACGCACGGGATAGCTCTTGCGTTCGGCCTGGAAGGCTGAGGTGACGACGAACTTGTGCGGGATGAACTCGGTGGCGTCGACCTTGGCTTCCTCGTATTTCGACTTGACCAATGAGAGTTGCAAGCGGTCGTTGTCCAAACGTTCGTTGATGGCGTAGGAGGCGCCGCCATATTCTGCCAGCACGTCAAGTTGCTCTTGTATGTTCTTGACGCCTTGCGTGTTGCCTTTGCCCAATTCGACAGCCAGCTGTTGGCTGAGCATCTCCACTTGCGACTCATAGTCGAACACGCCCAGCTTACGCAAGGTGTTCAACGAGTCTTCCAGCATGTTCATCTCGGCAACGAGGGTGCCATATTCCTGCTCAACGATGCGGAAGGCCTCGGTGGCGACTTCCTTTTGCATCTGGTTCATGGTGCTGTCGAAGATTTCGGCGATCTCATTGGCAATACGTGCCGAGAGTGCGGCATCAGAGTCCAAGACGGTGATCTTCACCGCGTTGTATTCCGTGCGGCGGAACTTGATGCGGGCATCGTAGAGTTTGTTCAGCCTGGTGATAGGGTATTTGCTGTTGGCCTTGATGTTGTAGTGTTCCATCAGGTTGAAGCGGCTGATGACTTTGTCGCGTACGCGATTCGAGTTTAACACTTGCAACATCTGTTCGGTCTGCTCGTCCTCACCAAAGTTCATGATGTCCTTCTCCGACTGATACGTAGTGCTGATAAGAACCTTGGAGATGGAGTTGCTGGAAGTGGGGTAGATGATTGTGGTGGACTTATACAGGGGCGTGATGAAAAAAGGGGCACTGAAAACGATGGCACAGAGGGCGGCCAACGCAAGAATAATGAGGATGGGCTTCCTATATTCCACCAATAGTCTGCATAAGTATTTGGAACTGTAGGTGTTATGTGTCTGTTCGTCCATATTTATGTGTAGAATAAGTTGCCAAAAATAGGGATTTCCCTTGAAATGGCAATGAAAAAAGTCAAATTAGCCCTTTTTTTCCTTTGGAAGGACGAGGCTGACGATTTCCTTTAGGCTGACCAGACGGGTAAAGAAAATGGCGCCGCAGTTGATGGCAAAAGTGATGAGGAAGGCGACGATCCAGTTGAGGTTCAGCTGCTTGACCAAGAGGGTGGTCAGGGCGGTGGTGGCCAAGAAGAGGAGNNATATTGAACTTGAGGATGCGTCTGGCAAGGAGGTATTGCAAAAATGCCGTCAAGGCTTGTACGCAGAGGCTTGTGGTGGCGGCGCCTACCGACTTGAAACGTGGAATGACGATCAGGTTGAGCAGGATGTTGATGACCACGCCAGCCGCTGCCACGAGGTTGAGCTGCTTGAGGCTGCCGTTGGCGGTAAGTAAGGTGCCGAAGACGTAGGTCGTCGACAAGCAGAAGAAACTACCCATCAATAGCGGGAACACCTTGGCATATTGACCGATGCGCAGCAGGTAGGCGGCTTCGGTCTCGGCTTCTTCGGGGCTATACATCATCTGCATGATTTCGCGGTTGTAGAAGACGCACATGATCAATACGATACCCGCCATAGCAACGATGACGTTGAACGAAGTCTTGATGAGGTTGTTAAGCTCTGGCTTGTTTTTCAACGTTGCCGTGAACATGGGCAGCAGCATGATGGCGAAAAGGTTGGAGATATTGTTGCCCGCGTCGAAGAGGCGGTACGCACGGCTGTAGATACCGGCTTGTACGCCCTTGTCGTCGAGAAGTCGTTCAAGCAGGACAGGCTCGATGCGGCTGTAGACACTCATCAGGAGGACCAGCAAGGCGAAAGG
>DBXU01000039.1:0-3885 GCA_002310075.1 Bacteroidales bacterium UBA1204
GACATTCTTGATAAATGGGCTCGGAAAAACCGCTCCCAAGTTCGTTGTATACAGACATAGCGGCGCCTATGATCTGATACATACGGTCTTTGTAAAGCTGGATGTCCATGATGCTTGAAGGGTGGTTTTTGAGAAACAAATCTTAAACAAATCTTATATAAATCTTTTTCTCAGCTTTATTCTAATCTATCGGCTTGTCCTAATCGGACTTGCCGAGGGGGCTTTGCGCAATTGCGAGCGCATGCGAGCAATCAATATTAATGATAGATTTGTGGCAGATTTGTTTCCAAAAAAAATCAAATATTATTCTTTTCTATATCCTTAAAGTATTTCACTGTGCCGTACTTCAGCTCGTCGCAAGCGGCATCGTCGCAGACGATGATGCCCTTGGGATGCATCTGCAGCACGCTGACGGTCCACATCTGGCTGACACCACCTTCTATGGCGTGCGCCAAGGCACGGGCTTTGCCGTGGCCGTTGGCCAGGATCATCACCTCTCGGCTGTCCATGACGGTACCCACACCTACGGTGAGGGCGGTCTTCGGCACTTTATTGATGTCGTTGTCGAAGAAACGTGAGTTGGCGATTATGGTGTCGGAAGTAAGGGTCTTCACACGGGTGCGCGAAGTCAAGCTGCTGCCGGGCTCGTTGAAGGCGATATGGCCGTCGGGGCCAATGCCACCCATGAAGAGGTCGATGCCACCGTAGCTCTTGATCTTGGCTTCATAGTCGGCACATTCTTTCTCCAGGTCTTTGGCATTGCCGTTGAGGATGTTGACATTCTCCTTCTTGATGTCGATGTGCTTGAAGAAGTTGTTCCACATGAANNCATGAAGCTGTGGTAGCTCTCGGGATGGTCCTCAGGGATGCGGACGTATTCGTCCATGTTGAAGGTGACCACGTTCTTGAAGGAAATCTCGCCTTTCTTGTAGAGACGCACCAGTTCCTTATAGGTACCAATAGGTGTGGAGCCCGTAGGCAGACCCAGGATGAAGGGTTTCTTGGCCGTGGGCTTGAAAGCCTTGATGCGCTCCACGATGTGGTGGGCGGCCCAACGCGACATGGCGTCGTAGTTTTTTTCGATAATGACTCTCATGATGTATGGTTAATTGATAATTGACAATTGAGAATTAATGGGTGGTTCTATATTTTTGGATTAGGGATACGAAATCTTCGGTTTCTTGGCGGATCTGCTTGACGAAGGAGACATCGTCAATCTTCCCGACCACAGCCAGTTTTTCGGCTTCGTTGCGGAAGGTGGCGTTTCGGAACTCGTTGTCGTAGTCTTTCTTACGGCTCTCATACACCTGATCGCAGATGAAATGTTGGATGCATATGGCTCTTTCCAAGTTCTCTTGCCACATCTCCTTGGTGAGCACATCGGCATCGTCCTTATAGAGGAACATCAACGAGAAGTAGGCATGACGCATCTTTTCCGCAGGATAATCTTTCCATAACGTATCATAACGGCGATGGATCTCATCCCAATTATTGAGCTTGCCTTCGCGGATGTCGGCACGCAGCTGGTCGACGTCATCCTCGGGCATGGTCTGTCCGCCAAGGTTAACCCATTTCCGTAGGCGTTTGCCTTTCATTTGATTGACGATGGATTCTATATCCAATTCAGGATGGGCCTCCAGATAATGAAGTAAGTTGGAGACAGCATAATAAGTAATCATGTCGCCATAGGCATGATAAGCCTCCAAAGGCTTGAGGATACGAACTTTACGTTTGCCTTTTTCCATGTGTTCGCCGAAGACCTCCAGGGATTTCACCGTAGTGGGCTCGTTGTCGAGCAGGTTCTTGCCGCATTCACGCAGGTCGTAGTATTCGTATTTATTGGGGTCTTCGCCTTTTTTTCGGAGATAGGCTTTGGCGACCCAAACCTCGAGCAGCTTGCGACCTTCTATGATCTCCTCTACGGTGTCGGGGGCAAGGGTCTCAAACTCGATGTTTTGGATCTTTCGCTTGCGTTTGTCGCGGCTTACGTATTTTGAGGTATTGCGAGCGATGGCGTACATATTGTACATCCACCAATAGGCAGGCATGACTCCCAACTCATTGGCCGTCGTGTTGTTATTGACAAGGCAGAACGGCAGCATGATGTTGAGCTCGTTGGGATAGTCGGCTTTCGACAACAGGGTGAAGGAGGCGAACCTCGACGAGTGCTTGATGCTGGAGCAAAGGCCTGGCCAGAAACCACGAGAGGCTACGATCTCGCCATCGGTGGCGCGGCTGTTGTGGTTGGAGCCTATGGTGGCACCGGCGGCCATGTTGCTCTGTCCCATCACACAGGCGGAGATAAGGAAGGAGTTATTGTGGTGCTGTTCGTGCGAGGGGAAGATAAGGTTGTTCAACACCTCGCAGCACGAGATGGTGGAGTTGTCACCCAACACGGAATTGATCAGGCGGGCGCCATATTTCAGGTTACAATTGTCTCCTAATACGAACCGAGTCGCTGTCACAGAATAGAAAATACGACAACCATATCCCGTAACACCGTTGACGAGGATGACACCTTCACCAATCTGTGAAGGCTCCTCTTCCGATGAGTTAATGGTGACGTTTTTCAGCTTGCTTGCACCTTTGATGTAACAATGTGGTCCCACCTTGGCATCCTTCAGGATCCAGCAGTTCTTGATGACACATGACTCGCCCACGGTGCCGTAGTAGCCACGGTGGAAGTCGACGCTGGCCTGGGTAATCTCTTTCAGTCTTGCTTGCAGCTGGGTGTCGTCGGTATATTTTGCCCAGAGATAGGCATCTGCGGTAATCATGCCGTCGAAAGGCATGATTTTACGGCTCCCAATCTCGTTCATCACCTCAAGCCACACGCGCACACTCTCCGGCTCGCCTTCCTTGATGGTACCGTTGCCGAACTTGGAGTGGTCGGTGGTGGAGATTTCCTGAATATTGAAGAGTATGGCACGGTCGCCGATGATGTAGTTGGCCATGTAATGCACGTCGTGGATGGCCACGTCGTCACCGATATCGCATGAGATGATGCTGCTGTCGGTGATGCCGATGGGCACGCGCAGGTCGTGGTACTGCAATACGTTACGCGTCACACGACCGATACGCACCATGCCAAAGAAGTGGTTGTTGCGTACCATATTGGTGTCAAACTCGTCGGTGACCCAGATGTCGTCCCAGTTGGTGGCGGAGTTGCTGTTTTTTACCAGGCGTTCGATTTCGTCGGAACGGAGGTGACGCCAGCCGCCTTCGGGTTTCTTCACCTGTTGGTTGCGGTAGTAGTATTCGTCGTGACCGTCGTGCAAGTACTTCTCATCGATGAAATTCTTGTAGATCCGGTCGTAGTCAATAATAGTTACTTTGTCCATTTATCTGTTTTTGTACATGTCGTCGTAGTACTTCTGATAGTCACCGCTAGTGACGTTGTCCATCCATTCCTGGTTGTCGAGATACCAACGAACGGTCTTTTCAATGCCCTCTTCGAACTGCAGGCTGGGCTCCCAACCCAGTTCTTTCTGGAGCTTGGTCGAGTCGATGGCATAGCGCATGTCATGTCCGGCACGGTCGGTGACGTAGGTGATAAGGTCCATGTCGGCACCTTCGGGGCGACCCAACAGGCGGTCCACCGTGTTGATGAGCACCTTGATGAGGTCGATGTTCTTCCATTCATTGAAGCCGCCGATATTGTATGTCTCGGCCACCTTGCCCTCATGGAAGATGAGGTCGATGGCTCGAGCGTGATCTTCCACATAGAGCCAGTCNNACGTTCTCGCCTTTGCCGTAGACGGGCAGCGGCTTGCGGTGACGGATGTTGTTGATGAACAGCGGGATCAGCTTCTCGGGGAACTGGTACGGGCCGTAATTATTGGAGCAGTTGGTCACCACTGTGGGCATGCCGTAGGTGTCGTGGAA
>DBXU01000039.1:3964-4138 GCA_002310075.1 Bacteroidales bacterium UBA1204
GCCATAGGCCAGATGGTGCTGTCCGCTGCTGGCCTTGGTGCTGAACGGGGGCATGATGCCTTCGGGGTCGGTCAGCTCCAGGGCGCCATAGACCTCATCGGTGCTGATGTGGTAGAAACGTTTGCCTTCCCATTTCTCAGGCAAACTCTCCCAATAGAGTTTGGCGGCCTGTAG
>DBXU01000039.1:4346-11116 GCA_002310075.1 Bacteroidales bacterium UBA1204
AAGAGGCGGACGACGTGGTTGCCGATAAAGCCTGCGCCTCCAGTGATGATGATTGTACGTTTCATGGTTGAAGCTATTATTCGTTTCTATGCGGGTGCGTTAAGGTATCGGAAGTGATCTCCGACTTGTATTCATCGATGACCTTCAGCAGGTATTGTCCATATTGGTTCTTCAGCATGGGCTTGGCCAGTTCGCGCATCTTCTCTTCGCTGATCCAGCTATTGCGATAGGCGATGCCTTCGAGGCAAGCAATCTTCAGGCCTTGGCGTTTCTCGATNNGTGGAGGCCTCCGAGAGGCTGTCGTGTGTTCCAGTGTCGAGCCAAGCGAAGCCACGACCGAACACCTGCACCTTCAGCTCGCCGTCTTCAAGGAAGCGTTGGTTCACCGTGGTGATCTCCAACTCTCCGCGTGCCGACGGTTTGATGTTCTTCGCTACTTCTACAACTTTGTTGGGATAGAAGTAAAGTCCTACCACGGCATAGTTGCTCTTAGGCTCTTTGGGTTTCTCCTCGATGCTGAGGCAGTTGCCTTGACGGTCGAACTCGGCCACGCCGTAACGTTCTGGATCGCTGACCCAATAGCCAAACACGGTGGCTTTTTTGTTTTCCTCGGCGTCTCTGACGGCATTACGAAGCAGGCTGGTGAAGCCGCTACCGTAGAAGATGTTGTCGCCCAACACAAGGCAAGCGCAGTCGTCGCCGATGAACTTCTCGCCGATAATGAAGGCTTGCGCCAGGCCATCGGGTGAGGGCTGTTCGGCATACTCGAAGTGGACGCCGTAGTCGGAGCCGTCGCCCAGCAGACGCTGGAAGCCAGGCAGGTCATACGGGGTGCTGATGATGAGGATGTCGCGGATGCCTGCGAGCATCAATGCACTGATGGGATAATAGACCATCGGCTTGTCGTAGATGGGGAGCAGCTGCTTGCTGACGCCCTTAGTGATAGGATAAAGACGGGTTCCAGAACCGCCTGCTAATACGATACCTTTCATTTATCTATTGTTTTTAATATCCATTGGGGTTGTTACGTTGCCAGTTCCATGAGTCGCGGCACATCTCCTCGAGGCCATACTGAGCTTTCCAGCCCAGCTCGCGTTCCGCCTTGGCGGGGTCGGAGTAGCAGGTGGCGATGTCGCCCGCACGTCGCGGCTTGATGCTATATGGGATCTTGATACCGTTGATTTTTTCAAAAGTCTTTACCACATCAAGCACTGAGTATCCATGTCCAGTACCGAGGTTATAGATAGCGCTGCCACATTTGCGTTCGATAGCCTGCAAGGCTGCCACATGGCCTTTGGCCAAGTCAACAACATGGATATAGTCGCGGACACCCGTGCCATCGGGAGTCGGGTAATCATTGCCGAACACGCCTAACTCAGCACGTTTGCCCACGGCCACCTGGGTGACGTATGGCATCAAGTTGTTCGGGATGCCATTAGGGTTCTCCCCTATCCTACCGCTCGGGTGGGCACCGATGGGGTTGAAGTAGCGCAGCAGTACGATGTTCCATTCCTTGTCGGCCTTCTGCATGTCCATCATGATCTCCTCGAGCATGCTCTTGGTCTGGCCGTAAGGGTTGGTACAATGGCCTTTGGGACATTCCTCTGTGATGGGAATGATGGCTGGGTCGCCGTATACCGTAGCTGAAGATGAGAAGATGATGTTCTTGCAGCTGTGTTGGCGCATCACGTCGAGGAGTGTCAGCGTGCCGCCGATGTTGTTTTCGTAGTATTCCCAAGGCTTTTCCACGCTCTCGCCCACGGCTTTCAGCCCAGCGAAGTGGATGCAAGCATCGAAGTGATGCGCTTCCATCACGCGGTTGAGGCCTTCGCGGTCGCGGATGTCGACTTCATGGAAGGGGATCTCTTTCCCTGTCAGCTCTGCCACGCGCTCGAGCGACTTACGGTTGCTGTTGCTGAGGTTATCGACCACTACCGTGTCGTGGCCTGAGGCGTTGAGTTCAACCAAAGTATGGGAGCCTATGAAACCGGCGCCACCTGTGACTAATATTTTCATAATGAGTTTACTAACGCTATTTCTTCTGCATCAAATCGATACAGGTCATAAATCAAACTATCAATTTTTTCGGGAGCTTCTTTATCGCCTTTTAATGCTAGGTCCACAAGAACAGAAAGTTGTTGGTTCTGCTCTGGCGTGATCTTCGGGAAAGGCAAAGCAGATAGGTTGCCTTTTAGAATCTTGAGGTCGTTGAACCGTTTGACGTAGATATAATTGAACAATGTTGAATTGAGGAACGCCAGCACAGTCTTGATGCTCATGCCGTCTACCTCAGGAATGAGGATGTTGGCGCTATTGAGGAAAAGGCGCTGCTTGTCATCGTAGGTGAAACAAAGGCGACTCGACACGAACTTATATACTAGTTTCTCCTTGGCGCGATAGAATTCGTCTTTGGCACACTGCTGGAAATCGGCACGGTTGTATTTGACATAACGGCTGGCTTTCTTCAAACCATATTTGACAACATCCTTGCCAGTAAAAATGGGTTCCAAGCCTTTGCGCGGATAGTCTTTCAATACTTTGGCGTTATTGCCAGTGATGATACCCAGGGCCCATTGGCTGTGCGACAAGTCATCGTGACGCAAACGCTCTGCCTTGTCGAGGATGGCCTCCACTTGGTCGTTAAGCATGGGGATGGCACAGAAATCATCCTCGAGTGGCACATACTCTTTCCTCGATACTTCATTGTTTGCACCATACACCACATAATTCTGACTTCCGAAAACAGGTTTTTTACTAACCTTCAAGCTGATGAAATCAGTAAACACACCTTTGAAGCGTTCCCGATAGCATTTTATGCTTTCTACACGCGTTTCTTGCATCACAAAACGTCGCAAATCCGAATGCACTTTGATTTTCATCGTTGACGATGGCAAAAGGAAATGCAGTATGCCGTTTTTATTCAACCACTTAAACGACTCCGTGAAAAACAAGGACGCCTTTTCTTTCGATTGGACCATTTCAGATGCATGTTGCTTTCCTTTCTCAGTCCCCCATGGAGGGTTGGTGATAATGTAATCAAAACGCATATCGCCCAAAGCGGCAGGGGCGTGCAAGAGGAAATCCAATTGGAAAATCTGCGGATAAATGGCTGATTCGTTATACTTCACCATCAGGTTGGCTTTGGCGATCATGACAGCGAGCGGGTCGTTATCGATACCATAAAGCTGTTCCATTTCAGCATGCTCAACCTTAAGCAAAAAGATACCGCTTCCGCAACAAGGGTCAAGGAACTTCTCTCCCTTTAGGACACGAATATCCGAAAGCATCTCTTTGACAATGGCCGGTTTGGTGTAATAAAGCCCTTTCAGGATGCGGTTGCCCTCTGCCGTCAATGACTGGTAAACATATCCCATCCAGTCGTCCTGCCTGTTTTTCAGTATTTGACGCGGTATTTCAAGGTCGATTCGTTCATAATGGCTGTACTCTTCGAAGAAACGGCGCTTGTTTTCCTCGTTGACCTTGTTATGTTCCAGATAAGAAGCACAGAGACTGAAGATCAGGCTGTCAATTGGACAGTCTACCAATTTCAAATCTTCGACAAAACGAGGCAAACTCCCTGCCAAAACATAGCCCTCTGGAGTAATGATTTTCTGCGAACGGCTCTTGTTAGCCCTCCGCATCAGGCGACCGTCACTGCCATTTTTCAGCTTGTCCCAGTTCCTTTTTGTTGCCTTTGAAATGAAAATGCTTGCTTCCGTCATGATACAGCTTCGCCTCCTAAGTCACACCAAGAATACTTAATGGACTGTAATTCAATCATATACAAAACCGCCTAATACGGCATATTAATCTTGCAAATATAAGAATTTATTAGGTTTTGCAACTATTTTATTAATAAAATAAACAAGGGGTGTTTTTCATGCGTTTTTTACCTATTTTTGCCTCATTAAAACTCAAGGTAATGATTCTTTGTTTGGAAACTGCGACCCCTGTTTGTTCGGTCGCACTCAACTCGGCTTGTTGTACGTTGGCCATGCGCGAAACGGAAGGACAAAATGCTCATTCTGAAAAAATTACAAACTTCATCAAAGCCGTGATGGAGGAGGTGGGCATCGATTACTCGAAGTTGGATGCCGTGGCCGTGAGCCAAGGTCCGGGTTCTTATACGGGTTTACGCATCGGAGTGAGCACGGCCAAAGGCATCTGCTATGCCGCAGACCTGCCATTGATGGCCATTGATACCTTAGAAGCCATGGCACATGGCATGAAGGAGAAACTGGGAAGCCAAATTGAGCCCAACGACTTGCTTATCCCCATGATTGACGCTCGCCGCATGGAAGTGTATGCCGCCGTCTTCGATGCCAACTTGAACAAAATCAACGATACGGCTGCTTTGGTCATCGATGAAAACTCGTTCGAAGACCTGAGAAAAGACCATCGGCTCTGGCTCTTTGGCGATGGTGCACCCAAGCTGTACGAATTATTTAAAAATCAAGAAAACATAAACATAGTCAAAGGTTTTAAACCTTCCGCATCTTATATGCGTGTCTTGGCAGAGCAGGTTTTACAGAAACAGCAGTTTGTGGATGTAGCCTATTTCGAGCCGTTCTACCTAAAAGACTTTGTCGCTGGCAAGCCACATGTGAAAGGACTGTAAAATGAAAAAAACTCTTTTAATTGCTTTACTGTTAGGCATGGGCGTTTCGGTTCACGCCCAACACCTTTTTGAACACGATTATCCCCTTATTACAGAAGTAGACCCTCAGATACAAGCACTGATGGATTCTGTATCTATAGACAGTCTTACTAAAACCATCGAACATCTAAGTTCATACCACACAAGACGTTATGATAGTCGATTTATCTATGAGGTTCAAGATTGGTTGTATGATCGTTATTGCACTTTAGGATTGGATACTATCATCAAGCATGACTTCAAGTTACATAATTTAAGTATCACAGAAACCGGAGATAACATTATTGCCATCAAATGGGGGTCAAAGCATCCAGAAGAGTTTGTCGTTTGTGGGGCACACTACGACTCTTATGCATGGGACGGCAACGACCCAGATACCATTAGGTCGCCAGGTGCTGATGACAATGCCACTGGTGTGGCAGGAATCTGGGAAGCGGCTCGTATCCTAAGCCGACACACTTTTGACCGTTCTATCATTTTTGCCAACTGGTGCGCCGAAGAGTGTGGACTCGTTGGTAGCACCGCATATGCAAAGGAATGTGCAGAACAAAACATGGACATTGTCGGTTATTTCAATCTTGACATGACCGGATATCTGAAAGAGGGCTCCGATATTCATGTTCACCTCCTTTACACCACACGCGACTCAACTTTTGCTGACTATTTCTATAACTTTTGTGATGTCTATTATCCCAGTCTACGCGTCACACAGAATTGGCTTATCAATGCCGATAGCGACTTCTCTTCATTCAACCGCAACGGCTACCCTGCCCTGCAGCCCTTTGAAGACGTTCATGCCAGTTCTCCTTTTATCCACACTCGTAATGACATTTTGGGGTTAAGTGTCAACAACATGGAACAATGTAAATTGTTCTCGGAACTCAACCTTGGTGCAGTGGCCATCTTGGCAGGACTCTCCCATCAAAATGTGATAGAAACAACGCCTATTCCCGTGGCCGTTTTTCCAAATCCAGCCAAAGAAGCGGTCACAATCATGGCAGAAGACGGTATTCAACAAGTCGTTTTGTATAACCTTTTAGGTCAACAAATTACCACAAACGATCGCGTCAGCGACGAAAAAACCGTGTTGAGCACCGAAGGGCTCTCGCAGGGACTTTACATAATTCGAGTAGTAACCACAAAAGGCGTGGTGACAAAAGAGTTGGTCGTCAAATGATCAACCTAAGGCCTTGACACCCGCGTCGATACGCTTCAGCGTCTCTTCTTTGCCCAAAAGTTCCAATATCTCACCGATATGGGGACCCTTACCGGCTCCTACCACCATCAAGCGAAGACCGTTCATTACGAGACCCATATTCAATTCGTTGGAGGTGACCCAGTTGTTCAAGGTTTCGTCAATATTGGCCAAACTGAAAGGCTCGATACCGTTGATGACTTCCTTCACCTTAAGCATGGTCTCGGCTGAGTTCTCTTTCCAACGCTTCTTCACTGTCACTGGGTCGTACTCGGTAGGTGCTTCAAAGAAGAAGAAACTTTGGTCCCAAATCTCCTTCACGAAGTTAACTCTATCTTTCACAAGGCCAGCCACTTTCACCGCGAAATCAAGCGGTACGTCGAGATTTTTCTCTGCTTTCAGCCAAGCCTGGTAGTCCTTGCCGACTTCTTCGTTCGACTTGCGCATGAGCCACTCGTGGTTGAACCACTTGGTCTTTTCCACGTTGAACTTGGCGCCGCTCTTGCTGCAACGTTCGAGCGAGAATGCCTGGATGAGTTCTTCCATGGTGAAGATCTCCTGCTCGGTGCCAGGGTTCCAGCCTAACAAAGCCAGCATGTTGATAAAAGCCTCGGGGTAGTAGCCCGACTGCTTGTAACCCATGGCCGTGTCGCCCGTCTTCGGATCGACCCAATACATCGGAAATACGGGGAAGCCAAGGCGATCTCCGTCACGTTTGCTGAGCTTGCCGTTGCCATCGGGTTTAAGCAACAGCGGCAGGTGTGCAAACTGCGGTGCCTCCCAACCAAAAGCCTCATAGAGCATGACGTGCAACGGCATCGAAGGCAGCCATTCCTCACCACGGATGACGTGGCTGATTTGCATCAAGTGGTCGTCGACGATATTAGCCAGGTGATAGGTGGGCATGCCGTCGCTCTT
>DBXU01000037.1:0-524 GCA_002310075.1 Bacteroidales bacterium UBA1204
ACCAAGGAAGGCTTGGAGAAGCTCGATGAAGCCACCTTCTTGGACATCTTCGACGGCGTGCCGCAGGAGCATATCGCCCGCACCGACCTCGAAACCGGCATCCCGATCGTCGATTTCATGGCCGTCAACACGCAGATCTTCCCCTCAAAGGGCGAAGCCCGCAAGATGACACAAGCCAACGGCGTGAGCGTCAACAAGGAAAAGGTCACTTTGGACAAGGTCATGACCACCGACGATTTGATCGATGGCAAGTACATCCTTATGCAAAAGGGCAAGAAGAACTATTATTTGGTGGTGGTGGAGTAATTACCCGCACACCTGTTATTCTAAAAGGCCGCACTAGTGCGGCCTTTTTTTCGTTTCAGACAATAATATGTAAGGTTTAGGGGTTATATTGACAATTAACCAAACCAAGCATTCATGCGCAAAACAATTCCTTTTTTATTCCTTCTGCTGCTGTCGTTGTCGGCGATAGCGCAGAAGAAGCATTGCATTAGCGGCTATGTGATGGATGCCGCCAGCCG
>DBXU01000037.1:623-1574 GCA_002310075.1 Bacteroidales bacterium UBA1204
GTGGGTTATGACGCTGTGAATCAAGCTTTCAACTTGGTCGCCGACACCCTCATCACGGTGAAGATGAGCAGCAACATTCAGTTGCAGGAAGTCACGGTGGAGGCCAACCGTGCCACGGTGGGCGCCAACAACCCGCAGATGAGTGTCATCGAATTGCCCATCAAGCAAATCAAAAGCATTCCGACCCTGATGGGCGAGGCCGATGTGCTGAAAGCCATTCAGCTGCTGCCAGGCGTGCAAAACGGCTCGGAAGGCTCGGCCGGACTCTATGTACGCGGCGGCGGTCCCGACGAGAACCTGCTCCTCATGGACGGCGTGCCGCTCTACAACGTCAACCACATGTTTGGTTTCTTCTCTGTCTTTAACCCCGATGCGCTGAAGAATGTCACCTTATACAAAGGTGGTTTCCCTGCGCGTTACGGCGGACGCATCTCCTCCGTCGTGGATGTGCGCATGAAAGACGGTGACATGCAGAAATATCACGGTAACTTCAGCATCGGACTGATTTCTTCAAAACTCAACCTTGAAGGCCCGATTGTGAAGGACAAACTCTCGTTCAACCTGTCGGTTCGCCGCACCTATTCTGATGCACTCACTAACCTTTACGGCCTCATCGGAAAGTTGGCCGACCCGAGCATCGACAAGTTCTCATTGGGCTATTATTTCTACGACCTCAACGCCAAGCTCAACTGGAAGATTTCGGACAAAGACCGACTTTATTTGAGCTGGTACAGCGGCGACGACAAGATCTACGCCAACGTGAAATGGGACTATACCTATGAGGATATGTACGCCGACCACGAGAAACTTGGCCTCAACTGGAAATGGGGCAACAAGGTGAGCGCACTGCGTTGGAACCACATCATTTCGCCCAAACTCTTCATGGATGCTTCGGCGAGCTACACCCAATACCGCCACGACCTCGGTATGGACCAAAACTACACCTACGAG
>DBXU01000037.1:1610-3249 GCA_002310075.1 Bacteroidales bacterium UBA1204
GGCATCCATGACCTTACGGCGCGCACCGATTTCCATTACGCGCCCAACCCGAGGCACGACATCCGGTTCGGTGGCGGCTATACCTATCATTTCTTCCGCCCCGAGGTGCAGTCGATGAAGATCAACTTCACCGAAGCGGAAGCCAATATGGACACCGTGGCCAACACTGGCGATGTGCACGCCCACGAAGCCATGCTTTACGTTGAAGACAACATCGCATTGAGTGAAGCCATCAAAATGAATGTCGGACTGCACTATTCCGCTTTTGCCGTGCAAGGCAACTTCTACCACTCGTTGCAGCCCCGCTTCAGCATGAGCGCCATGGTAGCGCCTCATTTCTCCCTCAAAGCGGGTTACGCCTACATGACACAATACATCCACTTGCTTTCCAACAGCAACATCACCATGCCCACCGATCTTTGGGTGCCCGTCACGGCCCGAATTGCACCCGAACGTGGACATCAGTTCTCACTCGGTGGCTTCTATGAGTTGCCCAACCTGTTCGACATCTCGCTTGAAGGCTATTACAAGTCGATGAACAATGTGTTGGAGTATAAAGATGGCACCAGCTTCTTTGGCACCAGCCAAGGTTGGGAGGACAAGGTGAACCTCGGCAGAGGTTGGGCATATGGTGTGGAACTGCTCGTTCAACGCTCCTTCGGCAAGACTACGGGCTGGATTGGCTACACCTGGGCGCGTTCCATGCGCAAATTCGACCGCGAAGGCATGGAAATCAACAACAGCAATCCTTTCCCCGCCAAATACGACCGTCGCCACGACCTCAGCATCACCGTGCAGCACAAGTTCAGCGACCGCTTCGATATCAGTGGCACTTGGGTCATTAGCAGCGGCAATTGCGGCACCTTGTCCACACAGACCTATCCTGGTATTCCAATTACCTATTATTCTCAATACGGTGGCAGTGTCGTAGGCACGCCCAACATCGGCTATGTCGAGCGCAACAACTTCAGGATGCCCGTGTATCACCGCCTCGACCTCGGCATGAACTTCCGCAAGCAGAAGAAACATGGCGAGCGCGTGTGGAACATCAGCATCTATAATGTCTACAACCGCCAAAATCCCTTCATTGTCATTCGTGGCTATGACCAACACACAGGGCTGCCGCAGCTGCAGCAGGTCAGCATCTTCCCGATCATTCCTTCAGTGTCTTATAGCTATAAATTCTGAGTATTATGAAAACCACTAAAATAGCATTATCAATTCTCTTCTTTGCGGCACTGTTTTCAGCCTGCACCAAACCCCTGAAGTTCAAAGGCGAATATGTTGACCCAAAATTGGTTGTCAACTGCATTGCCGTTCCTGGCGAGCCCATCAAGGCGGTGGTTTACAAAAGCGACTTCGTTTTCGACACCATTACTGACTACGCCATGCCAGAGGGTACACAAGCCTTCCTTTTCGTAAACGGCGTAAGCAAAGGCGAGATGCAGTTGAACGGTGACACAACCTATTATGACTATCTGAATCCCCCTATGTTCTTTGTCAGTTATTATTTCACGCATGACTATGTTCCGCAAATCGGCGACGTGGTCAAAATCAGCGTGACGGCCCCGGGATTTGATGAGATAGAAGGCAGTTCAGAGGCTTTACCGAATGAGCCCATAGGTAGTTTTGAAGATGC
>DBXU01000037.1:3258-3413 GCA_002310075.1 Bacteroidales bacterium UBA1204
ATCACGAAATGGGACACCACGAGCGCAAGTGGCTATCACATCCCAGTGCCAGACACTGACTCCACCATAATCGTTTGGCTTACTCATTACCGCAAACACCTCACCGTCACGATAGAAATCACCGACCCCAATCCCGGCGCGTTGGATCTTTATTG
>DBXU01000037.1:3541-10034 GCA_002310075.1 Bacteroidales bacterium UBA1204
TTCAACGATGCCACCTTTGACGGCGGCTGCTATCGCATGGAAATCCCCATGGTCACCGAAACGCTTTTCAAGGCCAACGACAGCATCAATGCCTTCGTAGAAATCAAGTTACGGCATTTGACCGAAGGAGCATACAATTACTACACGACCATCACTTCGGGCAATAGCCTGTCACAATACTATAGTGAGCCCGTAGGCGTATATTCCAATGTGAAGAACGGCTTCGGCCTTGTGGCGGGCAGCAACGACAAGGTGATTAGTTTCCCAGTTTGGTAATGGATGTGACAGCCCTACATGAATCATTTCTTCAGTGCCTCCTCCGCCTGTTTGATCGTGCCGCGCTCACCATTGACGAAGGCGATGACGAAGGCGTCCTTGTAGCCCAAGGCACGCACCTCGGATTGACGCTTGGTGGCTGCATCCTTGCTAGTGAACTTGCCTGAGATATAACGGAAAGCGCCGTTGTATTCATACACATCGACTTCTTTCACACCGCTGAAGGCCTTGTCGGTGGATGCCACTTTCTTGTCGCGGCTGGCAAACTGCACGCTGAAATACGTGTCACCAACATTGCTACTGGCAGGCTTTTCGCTGACAACAGGTTGGCCCGATGTGTGATTTTCAGCCTCAAACTCACGTTTGTATTCCTCGAAAGCACGGTACAAAGCCAATGCCATCTGGTTTTGTCCCTTCTCTGAATTAAGAAACTGCTCTTCTTTCACATTGTTGATAAAACCCAGTTCGACCAATATGCTTGGCATAGAAGTCTTCCATAAAACAAGAAATCCTGCTTGTTGAACACCACGGTCATGACGGCCCACCTTGTTGGCAAACTGCTTCTGGACTTTGTCAGCCAAGTTCAAGCTCTGACTCTGGTAAAGGCTTTGCGAAAGCGAGAAAAGAATATAGGCCTCAGTACTATTGGGGTCGAAGTTGTCGTAGGCATCGGTATTGTCTTCCAATAAGATAGCAGCGTTTTCTTTCTTAGCGATTTTCAAATTAGCTTCGTTTTTCGATTCACCCATCACAAATGTCTCCGCCCCATGGGCTGAGGTGCTACCCTCCGTTGAGTTGCAATGGATGGAGATGAACACGTCTGCGTTGTTGCGGTTGGCGATGGCGGCGCGTTCGCTCAATTCAACAAACTTATCTTTATCACGTGTATATATGACCTTCACATCGGGAAGGTTCTCCTTGATGAATCGGCCAAACTTGAGAGCCACGGCCAAGTTAAGAGCCTTTTCGGTCGTCACCTTGCCAAGAGCTCCGGTGTCTTTGCCACCATGGCCAGCATCGATGACGATGGTTTGTATCTTCTCTCCTTTTTGAGCCATAGCAAACAAAGGCATCATAAAAAGCATTATCAAAACACCAAAACTGAAAATCTTTCGTTGTATCATATTGAGTTTGTTTATTAATGCGCGAAGAAAAACTATCTTTGCACCGAATTTCAAACGTACAAAAGTAATCGTTTTCGCATTGACAAAACGCAAAACATATAGGAATTATTTTTCATACACCGCCATTTGCCTTTTGACCGCGGTTGTGGTTTCGTTTTGTGGATGCAAGCAATTGTCTCATATCGAGAAAGATAAGCATGATTTCGAACCAAGCACCGACACCGTTGCCAATGTGCCTGATCGCATCATCGACACCATCCCTATTCTTATGGATTCGGTGCCAGCCGACACGGTTCCCCCATTCATCATGGATACAATCATGCTTCCTGACACCGTACAGATTCCAACGGACACTCTCACCCCTCACGACTCGCTTCGGCATGACACCTTGACGCATGAAAAGCCTATTCCCTTAAAACCCCAGCGTTCCGCTTCCGCTATTGAGACACAAGTCATCTGCTCTGCAGCCGATTCGGTGTACCGCGATGTGAAACAGAAAAAGATATATTTTTTCGGCAACGCCGAAGCAAAATACGACGACATCACAATACAGGCGGCTTGTTTGGAATTCGACTTGGAGACCAACACCTGTCGCGCCTTTGGCACCATTGATTCGCTGGGAAAGCTGCAAGGACGCCCGGTGTTTACACAAGATGAGACCACTTTTGATGCCGCAGAAATGTCTTACAACTTCAAATCAAAAAAAGGCGTCATCACCAAGGTGTGGACAGAAGAAAGTGGTGGCTATCTGCATGGCGAAAAGATCAAGCGCATGGATGACAACAGCATCAACATCCGTTCGGGCGGCTACACCACCTGCGACCTCAGAGATCATCCCCACTACCAATTTAGATTCACGAAAGCCAAAGTCATCCCCGACGATAAGATTGTCACGGGCCCAATTTACATGACCATCTCAGACATCCCTTTGCCTTTGGCCCTGCCCTTTGCCATGATTCCTAACACGAAAGGAAAGAAATCGGGCATCGTCATCCCGACCTACGGCGAGTCGGCCAACCGAGGCTTCTATCTCGAAAATGGAGGCTATTATTGGGCCATCAACGACAATTATGACTTGCAGGTCTTAGGCGACATCTACACTCGAGGCAGTTGGGGCATCAAACCCACTTTCCGCTACAACAAACGCTATAAATTCAACGGAAACATCGCGCTGGGATTTGCCGTCAACAAAATTGGCACAAAGGGAGCCGCCGACTACAAGGAAAGCACTGACTTCAAAATCCGTTGGAGCCATAAGCAAGACCCTAAAGCACACCCTCGCCACAGCTTCTCCGCCGATGTCAACATCGTCAGTTCCAACTTCAACAAGTACAATGCCACAACAACTTCCGACCAGTTAAGCAACACCTTCAAGTCGAGTGTCGCCTACCAAACCAGTTTCGCAGGCAAGTATTTTCTCACTCTCAACGCCAGCCATAGCCAAAACACCTTGACACGGCAAGTGACCGCCTCGCTCCCCGAAGTAACCTTTACCGTCAACCGTTTCTATCCTTTGAAGAAAGTGGGCAAGGTGGGCAAAAAGCGCTGGTATCAGGAAATGAATGTCAGCTACACAATGAATGGCAAGGTATATGTCAACGATGTCGACACCGTGTTGTTCAAAGGCTTTACCGAAAACTTCGGCCAATGGGCTCAAAACGTCCTCCGCAACCATGCCCAAATGGGTATCAAACACAACATACCCATCAACTTGCCCATCAAGTTGTTCAAGCATTTCACATGGACCAACTCCGCCACCTTCAACGACTACATGTATTTCAAGCATATTGAAAATCATTGGATCGCCGACACGGATTCTACGGGACATTTGCAAACCGATACCATCCACGGATTCCGCAACTTGGTAGACTTCAACCTTTCGAGCAACCTCACCACCAAACTTTACGGGATGGTACGTTTTGCCAAAGGACCCATTCGGGCCATCCGCCACGTAATCACCCCTACCGTCGGCTTCACCTATAAACCCAACTTTGGCGACCCGAAATGGAATATTTACAATTCTTATGTCGACGGCAACGGCAAAGAACAAATCTATAACATGTTTGCCAACGGGATTTTTGGCTCACCTTCACAAAACCAATCGGGATTAATCACATACAATATCGCAAACACGTTGGACATGAAGGTGCCGTCGCGCTCCGATACCATCACCGGCATGAAGAAAATCACACTGCTTGAAGCATTTAGCATTTCAGGCAATTATGACGTCACCAGGGATTCGCTCAACTTCTCCACCCTTGGCATCAGTGCCAGAACCACTTTGTTCAAGAAACTGAGAATCAGCTATAACAGCGTATGGGATCCATACGCTGCCGATTCTTTGGGTAATCGTATCAACAAATTCGAGATTGTTGAAAATGGGCGTCTGTTCCACAAAAACAACTCCACGTGGCAGTTCAGCATGAGCTATTCCTTCAGCCAAAAGGATTTCGACAAGTTGAAAAAGAAGCGGTCAAATACGCCACAAAACTTCCAAGACGACATTGCCAACCGCGCCCAGAGATCCATGAATATTACGGATGACGAATTGTATGACATCATGGGAAATCCTAACGCTTATGTGGACTGGAACACACCATGGTCGCTATCGCTAAGTTATAACCTTAGCTATACCAATAGCCTGACATATGCAGCCTTTATGGGTATTGCCACCAACAGAATTACCAACACCGTCAGCATTAATGGTGACATCAGCATCACGCCGAAATGGAAAGTCACTTTCACCACCGGATGGGACATCACCAACAAAGGCCTTTCCAACACCCAATTCAGTGTTTACCGCGACCTACACTGCTGGGAGATGCGATTCAATTGGATTCCTATCGGCAACTACAAGAGTTGGAACTTCTCCATCAACGTAAAGGCTCAGGCACTCAAAGACCTCAAGTTGACAAAAAAGAAAGATTATCGCGACAATTAAACAAAACCATTATCTTTGTCCTTTCAAACTTATAATCAATCGTATATGAAAAAAATCATTACTCTTATTATCGCTTTGGCCTTGGGTTTTGGCCTGAAAGCGCAGACTCAACTAACACAAGCCGTTGACTTTTCAGCAACTGACATTCATGGTAACGAAATACATCTTTTTGACATCCTCGATAGTGGTCAATATGTTCTGATAGACTTTTTCTACACCACTTGTGGCTATTGCATCCAATCTATACCAAAAATGGTGGAGGCATACTCATTGTTCGGTTGCAATATGCATGACGTTTTCTTTATGGAAGTTGATTATGGAGACAGCGAGAATGCTTGCATGAATTGGGTCAATACTTATGGTGTGGAATACCCAACTATTGCTGGAACTAGCGGTGGTACTGGCATAACCAACCAATACGGCATTTCAGCCTTCCCTACCGTCATCCTCATCGCCCCCAACCACCAAATCGTCATCCAAGACCTGTACCCCATTCCCAACACGCAAGCCATCATTACGGCTTTACAAAACCAAGGCGTACAACAGCACGATTGCAACGGAACGACTTACAACCCCCAAGTCAGCATTACCGTTGACCAAATTATGGAGACCGAAGTCACTGCCACCTTCACGCCCAACGAAGACTGCGCCTCCTATGCCTACATTATGGCCACCGAGGCTGAGATTCAGGAATGGATGGGCATCGCAGGCCTCGAGCTTCCCGAATACATCTGGACTTACGGCATGCCTGGATCCGACGTCATCTCCAACACTTTCAGCGACTTGACTCCTGACACGGAATACGTCATTTTTGCCGTGCCAGCCGACATCGACGGCAACCTTGGCGAGGTCGTACAAGAGCCTGTCACCACCACACCTAGCGCTCCCTCTGAGATCATGCCTGACTTCACCACCGTCGACATTGACGGCAACGAAATCCACCTTTACGATATCCTCGACGCAGGCCAAGCCGTGCTGATTAACTTCTTCCTTACTGGCGACCCGTACAGCGAAGCCCCCATGACTGATGTCATTGAAGCCTACCGTCTCTATGGTTGCAACCAAAACGATGTGTTCTTCATGGAAATCTCACCCAACGGTCATGACGACGAGTGCCATGCCTGGGTCGACCAATTCGACGTGCAGTATCCCACCATCAGCCGCGACGGTGGCGGCAACGACATTGTCCAAGCCATCCCCGTGGGTTACTATCCCACCATCATGCTCATCCGACCCGACCACACCTTCGCCTCGCGCGACATTTATCCGCCTACGCTGGAATACATCATTGATGCTATGGAGGCAGAAGCATATGAACAACATAATTGCGAAGACGGTGTAAGCCAAAACGACGGACCGACCATCATGGTTTACCCCAACCCCGCCAACGACTTCGTGACTTTGAAAGGCGAAAACCTTGGCACGATTCGCGTCTACAACGCCCTCGGCCAAAAGGTGGACGAATTTGAGGCTAACAGAAACGAGCTTCGCATCAGCACCACTGGTTATGAGAACGGCTTGTATGTCGTCAAGGCTAGCGGACAGACTTTGCGGTTTGTGGTGAAACATTAAACCAGAAAAGACAACCTTGCGCCTTTTGTCCTCATGGCGGAGGAACATCCGCCATCCCTCGTGCAGAATCGTCATCCAATAGCACGAGGGATTGCGGGTCAAGCCCGCAATGAGGACAAAGAGCATAAAGAATCCCATATCCCATGAAAATAATCATCCTTCGTTCCTCGTTCCAGAACGACGAATTCGTCAGAAACGAATATGCCGACCTGATTCATAGGCTGGAAAACGAATGTAACGCCGAAATCAATATCATTGGTGATGAATCGATAGAGACGCGATTAATCGCGTCTCTACAATCGTTACCCGATGCATTTATGATCGCCACCGGCGGCGTGGAAAACCTGTTCAAACGCATCTGGTCTTCCATTGACGTTGAAACGATGTGTGGCCCATCGCGCCAAAAAACCGTTACGATGATTGCCGACGGGCGCAACAATTCCTTGGCTGCGGCCTTGGAGATATTGACCTATTTGGGCAATATTGGGGTGGAAGGGGAAATTTTGCATGGGACGAATGATGAGATTATTACGGCCATCGTAGAGACGCACGGCCGTGCGTCTCTACGGGGCCGAATCGG
>DBXU01000037.1:10041-16109 GCA_002310075.1 Bacteroidales bacterium UBA1204
GATTGGTTGATTGCCAGCGGTGTGGACCGTGATTATCTCCTACAACATTACGGCATTGAAACCCTCGACATTGACCTGCAACGCCTCATTGAAGGCATCAAAACCGTCTCGCCAACCGAGGCCTTGAAGGTGGCACAGGCCATGGAGAAACGTTCCAAGACCATTAAAGAGCCCACCGACGTCGACATGTTGGAGGCCGCCAAAGCCTATCTCGCCATCAAACGCATCTGCCAAGAGGAACGTTTAGATGCCATGACCATCCGTTGCTTCGACATCGTGAAAGCATGTGGTACGACGAGCTGTCTGGCGTTGGCTTTGCTCAACGATGAAGGCATCGTGGCAGGCTGCGAGGGTGACATGCAAACGCTAATGAGCATGTATCTGGCCAAGCGTTTGTGCAGCGAAGTGGCTTTCATGGCCAACCCTTCACAGCTCACGGATAAAACTTCAATGCTTGCGCATTGCACCATCCCACTGACGATGTGTGACGAGACCGTGGTGCGATCACATTTCGAGTCGGGTATTGGTGTGGCTATCCAAGGGTTGGTGCCACTTACTGACTACACCCTATTCAAATGGGGCGGCCCAAACCTTGACCGCTATTTCGTTACTGAAGCACAAGCCATCGAGGCCCCATACAGCAACCATTTCTGCCGCACGCAAATCACACTCAACGTAAATCTGAAGCCGTATCTGCTTCAACACTCCATAGGCAACCACCATGTCATCATTCGTGGACGACATGCCAATGAAATCCGTCAGTTTATGTTAGCAAACGACGTCTCAGAAACTGTAACCGAATGAGAAATAGGCTCCAAAATGGTTAATACCGTCACTGTTGATCCAGTGAGCTGTTAATGAGACCGGCCCAAGGAAACTGTTATAGGAATACTTCAGACCTGCACCATGTGACACGTAAGAGAAAATGTCGATAAAAATGGTACCACCAGATCCCCACATTCCCCATGGCACCGAGGCATTATACATAGCGGTCAAATAATGCTTGCCGTAAAAGTTGTATCTCAAATCGCAGCGCAAAATGCTTGCATTATTTGTCAACATAACACACATATCATCCTCCACGCTGGCCAGGCCAATAAAAGGCATTTGGTTTTCAAAGTGGCGTCCAGCAATCTCCCCACCACAAGTATTCCTAATATTATAGTATCTAACTAAAGAATTATTAGAATTGAGGTGGGTGACATAACGGCCATACAGTTGTGGGATAATGGTGAATCGTCCGTCATTAGGCGTGATATAGTATTGGAAAGCATAGCTGAAGTCGAAATACTTATCTTTAGTGGATGGCACGTAATAGAAATGCGTGCCTAAGTTCGTCAAAAGGCCATGATTGGCAAAATACGCGTCATCCAAGTTGTCGTATTGAAACTTGACAAATGGCGCCCACATGGCATTGTTCGCATAATAAACAGAGTCGAAAGGATTATTAACATCAAAGGATGATTTGTCGTATGTCGTATAGATGTATGACACTCCTGCACTAGTGCTGAAATTGAGCAGGTGGAACTCCGAAATGTAGGCATTGGCTTTCATTTGTTGATAATGCAAGTTGACATACTTATTATGAAAGCCTTTTGAACGGAAATGCTCATTCCTATAGTCGAAAGACATATTGAAATTAGCCAACGAAGACCTTGAATAGGTATAAGTGAGATTGATACGCGGATTGTAACTCAGTTTCGTGCTGAAATTAAGTTTCGAGCCGTTAAATCTTTTCTCATTCAATCCGAAATTGAGTAATATTGCAGCGCCTTCCTCTGTGTCGTAGCGTATGCCCAGACCAAAAACATGAGGCTGGGCAGGTTTCATATTAATGCTCAGGTCATAGGCTTCAGACAACCGGCTGTCCCAATGAAGAGAATCGCATTCCTTGATTTGATAAGTGATTTCATCATAACAGCCCGTGCCGCGATAGATATTCATGGCGCGTTCGATGTCGTCTTTCGTATAGCTGTTCCCGACGACCAACTCACCTTTACGGATGAGCCAGCGGCTGTCACGATTACTCACATTATTGACGACGATGGAGCGGAGGAGAACCGAATCGTTGGTCAAGTTTTTGGCATGAGGAGCGTGAAGCGTCTTGGTGACTGGATGACCTGCCGACGCATCCACTGCCTCTTTGATAGCCAACAGTTGGTCATGGAATTCATGCGCTTTTTTATAGCCTCTTCCCACTAATGTGTCTATAGCATCAGGCGTGAAACTGAGCATGCCAAAGCCGCTGATGTCAGGAACGATATGGACATCACACATGGCACGGTTTTCTTGCCTCTTCGCGCTCGTACTGGTGATGAGCAGACGTGCAAACACCTGAGGCAACGATTTCAAATCATCAGCAGTGACTGTTTTGGTGGAGGTAACCTCTACTCCGATAATAATGTCGGCCCCCATATCACGAAGCACATCGGCCGGAAAATTGTTGACCAAACCGCCGTCAACCAACACCATATCGCCTATCGTAACAGGCGAGAACACGCCTGGGATGGCCATGCTAGCGCGCATTGCCGTCGAAACACTACCTCTACGTAGCACCACCTCTTTGCCTGTAATCATGTCGGTGGCCACGCAAGCGAAAGGTATGGGCAAGTCGTTGAAGTCCATCTCCTCCTGATAGCCGATACATAAGTCGTTGAACAGATTCACAAGTGAACTGTTGTTGACATAAGCGCTTGGCAACTGGCTAATAAAACTAGAATTCTTCTTGTTGTCTGCAAGACTTTCGTGGCTGAAAGGCACCTGCAAAAGCATGGTGCTGTTGCGCAGTCTCATCTCTTCCGACAACATGGGGCGATCGATCTTATTGCCGATATACTCCGACCACTTCATTTCTGAAATAAGTTGGGTGAGCTCATCTGGGGAATAACCCAAGGCATAAAAGCCACCAATAATAGACCCCATGCTCGTACCTGCCACATAATCAACAGGAATGCCCATTTCTTCAATATACTTGAGAACGCCAATATGGGAGGCGCCTTTGGCTCCCCCACCACCTAATACCACACCAACCTTTAGACGAGGTGGATGGATGGTGTCGCTGGTGATTTGCTGCATACTAGCATCGTTTTGGGCTTGCAACATTAGGAATGAAGATAACATCAAGAAAAACAGACAAACTCTTTTCATCATCTTGGAATTAAAAACGGACAAAAATAAGAAATTCTTAGCATAATACGACAAAAGAAGGAACGCTCACAAGCGTTCCTTCTTTTGTTTACAGGTTATTCGATATGATAATTAATTCGTTTTTAATTTACCTAATCTTGCAGTAACCTTATAGGTGGTCTTGGAATAGATGTCTGTGCCGAGAACAGGGGCATGACGATGTGTCTCCACTTGAGGATAAACGACCACATCATAACCTGGATTCTTCTCCATCATGTCATACAAGGCATAGTTAGCACCTGTAGGGATGGGTAATGCTTCACCAACGACCGATGTACCAGCGACTTTAGAGCTATTGAACAGTCTTTTCCAATTGATGCCGAGTACACGAACAGCAGTATACTCGCCGACTACTTGTTCAGAAATCTCAAAATCGTCAACATCAAACCTAACGATGGCGTTGGGTTCTCTCATGCTGTGACGATAGGTGTGGCAGCTTGACAAAAACAATACGGCAATGCCGCAAATCAATAATAATCTAAGTTTATTCATGATAAAAAGGGTTAAAGAATAGCTGATATGATGATATTAATCCTTAAATTTCATAAGGTTAACAGAAACATTGCCGTAAATGGCACTGGCTGAGCAAACACCACCAATTTCGAGCCATTTGATAGGCTTCACCGAAAGGCCAAGGCCATAGTTGAAATGGTTATACCTATGTTCTACATTGTAGTCGTGGTAGATAGAATGGCTTTCTGTGTCTACGCCTATGGAGTTACCAAGAGTTTTACCTGTGGTTTCGTTGCTGTAGCCAATCAAAGGGATGACATTCAGCCAGGGCAACACGGGAACTTTATAGCCCACATTGATGGCGAGGGCAGTATGGTCGTTATACTCGGCTTGGGTCACCTTGCGATCCCAACGATGCTCGGGATTTTGATAGATAAAATCGGCATAAAAGCCCACTAAAGAAGCGCTTACACCAAAACCAAAACCAGCCAAATCCTTTTGAGCTTGTTTATTGCCAAGATGATAGCCCACCATACCGAGGTTAACACCGACAGAGGCATCGTACGCGTTTTGTGAGAAATCGAACCATTGTGCTTTGGCGCTGAGGGTCACCATTGAAAACAGCACCGCGAATAATACTACTTTTTTCATGATTTAAATGATTGATGTTATTTTGTTGTTGGTTGTCTATATTTCAACTATCAAGAAACGATGTGCAAAAGTACAAAAAAAACGAAGATATCTTTTTCGGTTTGTATTTTTTATCAAAGAACGTTCCCACAAGAACTTCAGTAGATTGTTTTTTCGGTAATACCTACGCCATATGGCATCATCACTGATACTGTAAGACCATGTTGGGGCGCATTATTAATCCATGCCACTTTTACAGCATTGTTTTCGGATGAAAGAATCACTCCTCCTTCAACCTTCCAATTGGTCTCCAAAGGATAAGGCCTCACGTAATAATGGTCGTTTTCCTCTATGATTTCAGGCTTTTGCGGGACAACAAGGTCGTAAAAGAAGTCCGACATCATATCTTGGATGACGAAAAAATTGTCGTTAAGGGCTTTCGTGCCGGGGTCGACATGAGGAGAGTGTTTGTAACCATGAAACGTGACCAGATGAGCATTGTATCCCAACTTGAGAGCGCGATCGACAATGCACGACGATCCAAACATTGGCTCGACCAACAGCGTCTTCAAAGGACCGGCGATGCCGAAAGGATAGTCGTAGTCGTAAGGGACAATGTTATCGGCATCACCATGGAAGGCCAACATCGGGATGTTGCTTCTATGGAGAAGGGTTGTATCGGGCATGGCACCCCACATATCGATAATGCCCCTGATTCGGAAACCGGCCCTAATATTGTTGCCACAGGTATCGATGCTGCCAAGATCAGGACAAAAGAAATCACTATGAGTGTATTCAGGACGGGTCTCATTGCTCATAAAGGCGAGGTTGAGCGCGGTGATGGCTCCTGCACTGGCACCACCCACGAAAATCATGGAAGTGTCAATGCAATAGTCTTCCTGATGCGAAACTAAAAAGCGCATGGCGGCATGGGCATCCTGTACAGCCCGATAACCCGCCCTTCCGATACTAGCCATGGTGGGAAGGAAACCTATTCGATAATCGATGGAAGCCGTTACATAACCCAACGAGGCAAGGTGTCGACACCAACTAGTGATGGATGCGTCGTCTTTCGACCCGAAATAAAAGGCACCTCCGTGGACCAGCATGACCAACGGATGCTTTTTCAAAGTGTCATTTTGAGGTCGGAAAATGTCAAGATGGAGATCAAGCGGGACTTCGCTTATGGCATCCGTCATTCGGAAAATCTTGCCTGTGACATCGGTTTCGTCACCCATTTCCGACCAAAACCCTGGCACACGGGCATACGTAAGGTCATGGATTTCCTCCACTTCAAACAAAGTGTCTTGATAGCGCTTGTTTTCAAAATCATGAAAGGTGGGAGTTTCATGTATGTTGAATTGGAAACGCGCTGTACCAAACAAGCTCAAACGGGCATAGCCATTAGCATGCTGGCTATCCATTGACTTGATGCGCGGACGGAAGACTTCCTTTTGGTTTTCATAATAAAGGATGGCTTTTCGCCCCTTGGCTTCCAACTTGAATGGAAGGGTGTCCGTCATCGTCTCTTCCCATGCCATATAATGTCCCTTCATGGTCAGACTATCACTGTACTCGATGAAAACAAAAAAGTCCTTGCCGTCAACAGTGCTTGTGAAAACGGCAGGAGTCTCAACGACAGGGAAAAACACACCTTTTAGAAACAAACGGGGGTTAGGGATACCGTCATCGCCCAAGAGGTGGAATGATAATAGAGAAAGGAATATGAAAGCAAGAAAGCGACGCATATCGTTACGACAAAACAATAACTATTAGATTTAAATCAAAACCCGCCTCGA
>DBXU01000070.1 GCA_002310075.1 Bacteroidales bacterium UBA1204
TGTTCGAAGCCCAAGAACTTCAGCATGGAGACGTTGACAGCCTTGTGGAAACGGAGACCACCTTTGTAAGCGCCAAGAGCGGCGTTGTATTGGACACGGTAGCCCAAGTTGGTCTGAACTTCGCCATTGCGGTCAACCCAGGTCACGCGGAACGTGAAGATACGATCAGGCTCAACAAGTCTTTCGACGATCTTAGCCTTTTCGAACTCAGGATGCTGGTTGTAGACTTCCTCGATGGATTCGAGAACTTCGCGCACTGCTTGCAGATACTCATTTTCGCCCGGATGCTTAGCTTCCAGAGCGGTCATAATTTCATTAACTTTCATTTTTTGACTTTTATTAAGGTTTATTAACGTGTTTGATAAACTTCTTTATTTAAAGCGGTGCAAAGTTAGGACTTTTATTTGAACAATTTCCAAAATATTTGAAATATTTTCTCATTCCCAATTCACTCTACATCATTTTGGAGATTGTCTGATTCAGAAACCACCTCACCATGCTCATATTCAATTACTTTGACCACTACTCCATCAGGATTGTAACGGATTTCCTTACCATGTTTTTGGTTGTCAAGATAAGTCGCCTCCATACATTTGTAACCAGATTGATCAAATCCGACCTGTTTCCCTTTGCCCTTTTCATACTGGGCTTTGACTGCCAGTTGACCTTCGGGATAAAAAACCAACCATGAGCCGTCCATCATGTCGTCAACATATTGGCCATCCTGGAACACTTGCCCATTCTCATACCACTTCTTGCAGGGACCGTTGAGCTTCCCGTCGACATAATATTCCTCAGCAGCCAAAATCCCTTTTTCAGTATAGGAATGGCGAACGCTATCCAACTTATCTTCCTTATACCAACATTCTTCTGCCATCTGTCCGTTTTCATGCCATCGAACCGATGGACCGTCTTTCTGGTCATGCTTATAAAACGCACGCATTTGCATTTTCCCATTGGGATAATACCAAATGCATTCGCCATCGAGTTTATCGTCGGTATAACGCAACTCAGATTTGAGCTTGCCGTTATCCCAATACGATTTGCGCACTTTGTCTTGGCAAGAACAAAGAGCCAAGACAATAAAAGCCAACATCAAAGCAATCTGCTTTCTCATGGCTTTTTAAACGGATTGATTGGCTTCAATTCAATATCGGACTTGTCGTACTGGCAAGTCGACCAATACAGGTTTTCCAGACCGTTTCCTCTCCCCTTCTTGGCAAAATAGTAATGGGTATGGAACAGCGGAATGTCATAATAAGGCAAGCAATCCACCATGTCAGTGCCATAATTCATCAAGGCGTTGAGGAAATACCAACCCACGTCATAGCCTTCGAAAGCATAGTTCTGAGGTTCGCAGCCATATTTTCTCCTAAAGTCAAGCACAAAGCGCTTCACATCAGGGTCGTTGTAGTCGACGAAGAAGTCGCTGACATAGATGGCATTCATCTGGAGCAAGTTCTCAACAAGGAGCTTCTCCAGCTTCGACCAATCGGTCATGGCCACCAAAGTGATTGGATAACGATTGGCTGAACTTTTCAGGCTGTTGAGGATTTGGGTGGCAAACACGTTATCGTTACCATAAGCAAAGATGACGTTGTCTCTGACGCCAGAGAGCTCCGACCTCAGTCCGCCTATGTTACGGTTGGAGTAGCGTTTGACCGGGTTGGCCAGCACCACATCCTTAACGGTTCCATTCTCTAAATCGCTGGTCGAATAAGTCTGTCCTTCTACGTCGATGGTGGCAACCGTCTTATTACCCATTTCCATACGCCGGCTTTCTTTCCTGGCATATTCCAGAAAATCTTCGTTGGAAATGACCACCTCGTTATTCACCACCTTGTTGAGTTGTTCCTCAAGAAGATCCAGATATGGGATATCCTCGTCTTTTTCCTTGCTGAGGATGAACACGTTGGCATTGTTGTAATGGTTTTTCACAAGGCTGGCCATCTCAAGGATTCTGCCATAGCCACCAGGCTTGACCTTGATCACATTGGGATTGCCGGTGGTGATGCTATCACGACGCGTGAGCGGATTGACCAAAATGATATCCTTGTCTTTGGCATAGGTTTCAACCACTGAGAAAGCTTTGCTGAAGAAAGGTCCCACGATCATGTCAATGTCTTGACCTTCGATTTGTTCCAAGGCCTGCTGAGCCGAAGAAACGCTTTCTGTGACGTCGATGACAGTCAAATCAAGTTTCATGCCTTTTTGATCCGTAATCTTTCGTGCCGCCATCACAAAGCCTTCATAAAACTGAAGGAAAGCCAATGGACGAGCCTTGTTTTTGCGTTCCGGTGTCATCGAAGAGCCTTCCGCCTCATAGAGATAGAGAGGCACCATCAGCGCGACTTTATAGCGTTTCCTCGCGTTCTCAGGCGATGCAATGCATTCGGGGACCTCTTCGGGCTCCTCTTCAAAGAAGGGGCTCTCCGGTTCCTCAATGATGACAGGCTCCTCGACCTCCACCAATTCCGGAATCTCAGGTTCGGGGCTTTCAACCCTAAGCACCTCGTCAATAGGAATCAGGACAACCTGATTTACAAACACATGAGAGCCAACAGAGATGTTCATCTCCCTAAACTCGTCTTCTGACACCTTCCAGCGCTTCAGCATCGAAGTAGTGCGTTCATTGAACTCCACCTTATGGACCAGATAGTCGTTTTCGTTCACGATGTTGGGAACCGCAATCACAGTGCCAACAGCTGGTGTATAGGACAAGTTGGGGTTGACAGCCTTGAAATCGGCGATGTCGATGCCAAACTTCTTGGCAATGTCATATAAATCCTCACCCGCTTGAACCGTATAGTTACCTCCAACCTGCACGACCGAAGTGGGTTGAGGCTTGGGTTGGGGCTGAGGCTGAGGCTGCGGGGCCTCCGGAACAACGGGAACTGAAGGTGTAACAACTTCCGGCTCTTTCTCTAGCTCCTTTTCCGGTTCTTTTTCAGGTTCTTTCGGCTGAACGATTTGTGGGGGAATAGGCGTAACCGGCTTCTCAACCGTTGGCTTCGGTTCAACCGTTGGTTCCACAGGTGCTGAAGGCTCCATGGTTTTAACGACAGGAATACCTATCACGTTGCCAGCCTTAAGGCCGTCTTTCAGTTCAGGGTTGAGACGCTCTATTTCTTCAATAGAAACCTGATATGCATTTGAAATGCCGTAAAGCGTCTGGCCTTGGCGGACATAGTGCATATAGTATTGCTTTCCGCCCACAGTGATGATTTCTTTCGAACGTTCGACGGGAGTCGGCGTCTGCGCCTGGGCCATAGGAGCCGCAAAGAACAATCCGAGCAAGAATAGTATTATTAAGCTTTTTATGTATTTCATAATTGTCTTAGTTATCACGTTATTTACTCCCATTCGATGGTCGCAGGCGGTTTTGAAGAGATGTCGTAACAAACACGATTGACGCCTTTCACCTTATTAATAATTTCATTTGACACCTTGGCCATGAAATCATAAGGCAGATGCACCCAATCGGCCGTCATACCGTCGGTGGAGATGACCGCACGAAGAGCAATGGTGTATTCGTAGCTACGCTCATCACCCATCACGCCCACCGATTTCACGGGCAGCAAGATGGTACCTGCTTGCCAGATGCTATCGTAAAGGTTGTCGGCCATTTCGTTGGGATACGAGGCACTCGGCAGCTCACAAGGCCAGTTGCGCAAGCCTTTGATGAAAATATCGTCGGCATCGCGGAGGATACGGAGCTTCTCTTCGGTGACCTCTCCCAAGATGCGGATGCCAAGGCTCGGCCCCGGGAAAGGATGTCGACCGATGAGTTCGCGCTTGATACCCAAGGCGCGGCCCACACGGCGCACCTCGTCCTTAAACAGCGAACGAAGCGGCTCCACAATCTTCAGGTTCATCTTCTCTGGAAGGCCGCCCACATTATGGTGCGACTTGATCTTACAGCTCGGTCCGTTGACGCTCACGCTCTCGATGACATCAGGGTAGATGGTGCCTTGTGCCAGCCAACGCGCGCCCTCGATTTTTTGTGCCTCAGCGTCAAACACATCAATGAATGTCGAGCCAATGGCCTTGCGTTTGGCTTCAGGGTCAGTGACGCCTGCCAGCTTCTTCAGGAACAAAGGTCCGGAATGAACGCCGATGACGTTCAAGCCCATTTCTTTATAGGAATCAAGTACGTCTTCAAATTCGTTCTTGCGAAGCAAGCCGTTGTCGACGAAGATGCAAGTCAAGTTCTTCCCTATCGCCTTGTTGAGCAACACGGCTGCCACGGTGCTGTCGACGCCACCTGAGAGGCCGAGTATGACCTTGTCGTCGCCCAATTGCTGTTTCAGGCTCGCCACCGTGTTGTCAATGAAGGAGTCGGGCGTCCAATCGCCCTTGCAACCGCAGATGCCAAGCGCGAAATTGGCCAGCATCTGGGGGCCCTCCTTGGTGTGGAACACCTCGGGGTGGAACTGCACGGCATAGGTCTCCTCGCCTTCAATCTTATAGGCGGCATTCTCGACGTCGTCGGTCGAAGCGATGACGCGGGCTCCCGTAGGCAGTTTGGCGATGGTATCACCATGGCTCATCCACACCTGACTTGTCTTGCTTACGCCTTTGAATAGCGGAGATGCCTCGTCAACTACAGTCAGCATGGCACGGCCATACTCACGGGCGATGGAGCCGTTGACCTCGCCGCCAAAGTGATGCGAGATGAATTGTGCACCATAGCAAATGCCCAACAACGGCAATTTACCCTTGATGCCTTCGAGATTGGCAATGGGAGCACGCTCGTCGCGCACCGAGAATGGGCTGCCGCTGAGGATCACGCCTTTCACGTTGGGGCCAATGGCAGGAATCTTGTTATAAGGATGTATTTCACAATAAACGTTCAACTCACGAAGACGGCGACCTATGAGTTGAGTCACCTGTGAGCCGAAGTCAAGGATGAGAATCATTTCTTGCATAAACGAAAATTTTGGCAAAAATAAGGTTTTTCATGGACAAATTCCCTATTTTTGCAGAAAAGAACAAAAAAACAAAGCAATGACCACGCTTTTACTCGCCCTGTCCATTCTACCCGTCATCTTGTTGATGATTTTCATCTATCGTGCTGACAAATACCAGAAAGAACCCATAAAATCCTTGGCTAAAGCCTTTATCGGCGGCATGATTGCCATTCCTTTGGACATACTTTTGGTCAACCTAATCAATAGCGTGATTTATTCCAACACGGTTTTCCACACTGCATTCATGAATGCCGGCCTGCCGGAAGAGCTTTCCAAGTTCATCATATTCATGATTTTCATCTGGCGTGACAAGAACTTTGACGAATACATGGATGGCATCGTTTACGCCACCTTCATCGGTCTCGGCTTCGCTTGCGTTGAAAACATCATGTATGTCTTCGGTGCTTCGACTGAGTCGCTACAAACCGGTGTTGCAACAGGCGTCGTCAGAGGCTTGCTCTCTGTTCCTGGCCACTTCCTCTTCGGCGTGCTGATGGGTTATTTCCTTTCGATGGCGAAGTTCCACAAGGAAAAGCGTGGGATGTACCTCCTGATTGCCTTGCTGTCAGCCGCCGCCGGCCATGGCCTCTTCGACTGGCTGCTGATGGTCAGCGAAGCCCTCGGTCCCGGCATCGGCACCGTCATATACCTCGCCTTCCTCTGGGGCGATATCAAACTGTGGAAAATCGGCATCAAATATATCCGCCAACAACAAGAGAATTCAAGGCTGCAGGCTGAAAACGACCATTCCGACGATGGTCCCGACATCGGATTGCCCAACCTGAACTACGACCCAGAATACAAGCAAATCGACTGGAATGCAGGCAATAGACAATAATTTCCTATCTTTGCAGCAAATTAAAACACATCATTATGGCACTTAATTGCGGAATCATCGGTCTGTCAAGTACTGGAAAGACCACCATATTCAATTGTATATCAAACACCAAGGCAGAGATTGGCTTTGCCTCGAAATCCAATATAGGCATGTGTGAGGTGGTGGACGAACGCCTTAAACTCATCGATAACATCTCACACTCGAAGCGCATCGTGCCCGCCACGGTCGAAATCGTCGACCTGCCTGGCCTGAGCAAAGGCGGTCAGGGCGTGGGCAACAAACTCCTCGCCGAGGTGCAGACCATGGATGCGCTCATCCATGTGTTGCGCTGCTTCGAGGATCCCAACATCCCCCACAGCGAAGGCAGCATCGACCCTGTTCGCGACATGGAACTCGTCGATTTGGAGCTTCAAGTACGTGACCTGGATTTGGTCACCCGCAAGTTGGAACGCACTCAGAAAATGCTGAAAAACGGCGAGAAAGACTTCAAGAAAGCCTTCGATGTGCTCACGGTTTACAAAGAGACTCTGGAGAATTTCGGCAATGCCCGCGATGCAAAAGTGGCAGAAGAAGACAAGAAATATGTGCAAGACATCCAACTGTTGACCGCCAAACCCATGATTTACGTCTGCAATGTCGATGATGCCTCAGCCACAACAGGCAACAAGTATTCCGATGCCGTGAAGGCTGCGTTGAAAGAGGGTCAAGATATGCTTATCATCGCTGGTAAGCTGGAAGCTGAAATCTCGGAACTCGATGCCGATGACCGCGCCCTCTTCATGGAAGATGCCGGCCTGACCGAACCTGGCGTGAACAAGCTGGTGCGCACCGCTTACCATACACTTAATTTGCATTCGTTCTTTACCACCGGTCCCGACGAGACAAGAGCTTGGACCATCCATGTAGGCGACACTGCTCCCATCGCCGCTGGCGCCATCCATAGCGACCTGCAACGCGGTTTCATCCGCGCCGAGGTGATGAGCACGGAAGACTTCTTGCAATATGGCTCCGAAGCTGCTGTGAAGGAAGCAGGCAAGTTCCGCGTGGAAGGCAAGACCTACGTCGTGCAGGACGGCGACATTCTGAACATCAGATTCAACGTGTAATGGAACAAGTCATCCTTGTCGACGAACAAGACCAACCCATCGGCTTGATGGAAAAACAAGCCGCCCACATTGGGCCTCATTTGCATCGCGCCTTTTCTGTTTTCATCTTTAACACCAAAGGGGAGTTGCTGATGCAACAACGTGCGTTGACGAAATACCATTCCCCTGGTCTGTGGACCAACACCTGCTGCAGCCATCCACGCGATGGAGAGACCACTCTTGAGGCCGCCACGCGGCGTCTCATGGAAGAAATGGGCATGAGCTGTGATATAAAAGAAGTATACTCCTTTATATATAAAGCTCCTGTTGGGCAAGGCCTCACGGAGCACGAGTTCGACCATGTGTTCATCGGTCAGAGTGACTTGGCTCCCAACATCAACTATGAGGAGGTGGCTTCATGGAAATACATGAGCATCTACGACCTCTCTAAAGACATCGAAACGTATCCAGAGCTTTATACCGAATGGTTCAAGATCACCTTTGAGGAAATGGCGCAACATGCGGCCATTTTCCAATCATGACTTCTTTCCTACCCTAGCGTTTTTATGCAAAAAATAATAGTAAATATATTTACTATAAGTATTTTTACTATTTTTGCCGCGCAATAAAAATTGAAAACGTTTTAAATCTTATACAAAATGAAACACACTTTTCGCATCGTTGCTGGAATGTTGCTGCTTGCCATTCCGCTGTGTGCAAACGCACAAGTAAAACTCAAAAAACCTGAAAATCAGACGACTGAAAAAACGGAAACTACCGTAAAACCTGAAGTAAAAGAGCCCAAAGGCGGCTTTGAAATGCCTAAGATCTCCGGTTTCGTCCAAGGCATGTACGAAGCCAACCTGAATGAAGAAGGTGAACTTCTCAACAACACCCTCAGAATGCGCCGTGTGCGTATGTCAATCGACGGCAAACTCGCCCCTAGCCTGTCATACAAGATCCAAGGTGATTTCACCAGAAAGCCCATGCTTGTTGATGCTTTCTTGAAGTACAAGGTCTCCCCTGCTTTCGCCATCCAACTTGGTCAGTTCAAGACTCCGTTCACTATCGAAAGCCCCATCAACCCCGTCAATCTCGAGATCTTCGACTATGGTGAAGTCATCCAAGCTCTCGGTGGCTATAACGACGTCTGCGGCGTAGGTTCACTGGGCCGTGACCTCGGCTTGATGGCCACTGGTAGCCTCTTCCCTGTTGAGACGAGAAATGGCGATAAGTTTGGCCTTGTCGACTACAGCATCGGCGTATTCAACGGCAACGGCGCCAATGAGAAAGACAACAACAACCGTAAGGATATCGTAGGCCGCTTGGACATCCATCCTTGGGTGAAAGCTTTGACCCTCAGTGGTTCGTACTACTATGGTAAGTACTATAAAGATGAACTCGAAAATGGTCCTCGTAACCGTTGGGCTGCCGGCATGCAATACAACGATGGCAAAGTCCTTTTGCGTGGTGAATATGTCAGCGGAGAAACCGGTCTTAAGACTGTTATTCCCGAAGAAGAGTGGAGCTTGTACAACAGCAATGGCTACTATGCCGTGGCTGGATACAACTTCCAAGCTGGGGAACAAAAGATCATGCCTGTGCTGCGTTATGAGCACTTCACCAAGAATGCCAACATCGAAAATGGCGGCACCAATTGGTACACCGCTGGCATCAACTACTGGCCTCTGAAGTCGGTCAACTGCAAGCTCGACTACTCACTGATCCAAAAGGAAGCCGGCGGCAACTCACACCGCGTGGTAGCAATGGTCAGCTATAAGTTCTAATTCAAAACTTGAATCATTATGGCAAACAATAAAGTATCCAATCTCTGGAAAAAGGAAGACTGGCTGGCCGTGTGGATCGGCTTCATCGTCATCGCCATCGCCTGCGTCGCTGTGCTGACCGGTTCATTTGACTTCTCTGCCGCCAAGTTCGGTACTTGGCATTGGTGGGAAAATGTCGAAGAAAAGAAATCCTTGGCTTCACAGTTTAACGGCACCTTCTGGGGCAACCTACTCCGCACCTTCTTAGTACTGGGTATCCTCTTCACCATCGGCATCAAGCTGATTGGTGAGAAAGTCGGCAAGTTCATCCCTGCCTTCATCGTGCTGTTCATCATCTCCATCGTCGTACGCATGGTGAGCGCCGAATACACTTTGAAGATGTACCTCGAATGGGCTTTCTGGGCCTTACTCATCGGCCTGCTCATCTCCAACACCATCGGTACGCCTGAATGGCTGAAACCTGCCATCAAAACCGAGTTCTACATCAAGACGGGTCTGGTCATTATGGGCTTCTCGGTGCTGTTCTCCAACATCGCCAAGTTCGGCCTCTATGGTCTCGGCATCGCTTGGATCGTGACGCCTATCGTCATCATCTTCATGTGGTGGTTGGGCACCAAGGTGCTGAAGATCGACAACAAGCCGTTGGTCATCACTTTGGCTTCAGCCACTTCGGTGTGCGGTACCAGTGCCGCCATCGCCACAGGCGCTGCTGCCAAGGCCAAGAAGGAAGACCTCTCTTTGGCCATCAGCATTTCTATTATCTTCACCATCCTCATGATGGTGTTTGAACCCATGATCATCCGTGCCTGCGGCATGAACCAACTCATGGGTGGCTCGCTCATCGGCGGTACCGTCGACTCGACGGGCGCCGTGGTACTGGCCGGTAGCGCCCTCGGCGAGGAAGCCGAGCAAGCTGCCGTGCTCGTAAAGTCCATCCAGAATATCCTCATCGGCTTCATTGCCTTCTTCGTGGCCATCTTCTTTGC
>DBXU01000002.1 GCA_002310075.1 Bacteroidales bacterium UBA1204
GCGCAATCGGTGATGGCGATAGCCTTACAAGGCACGCCATTCACAGCCTCGGCGAAGTCCTTGCCGTAAGCCAACACTTTTACGCCAAACTTCATGCAGCAGCCCACAATGGCTTGGGGAGGAAGTTGGGAAGGCAAATTGATGGCCACATAGCCTGCCGAAGTGACGGCGAGAAACATCTCTACGGCCTCAACAGTAATGTTGTCAAGAATGGCCACCTTGTCACCTTTTTGCAGGCCTAAATCGTTCAACAAGGCTCTTTTACGGGCTACAATGTCGCACGTTTGTTTATAAGTTAATGTGTTTACCGTATCGGATAGGCAAGGCAGGTCAGCCCACTTTTGTTCAATCCATGTTACAAATTCGGGAAATGTTGGGATAAACTTCAATTGCGCAAGTTCCTCGGAAGGAAGCATACTTTGGAAATAATCTTTCATACTATATTTGATTAGTTTTTATACAAAACGAACACCACCTCACAAACATAAAAACCGCTGTGAGGATCCCGCTTCCTGTTACGATAACAGGGCTGGCTATAATTGGCCGCAAAGATAAGGAAAATCACGAAAAAGTCCATTTCATTGTCCACATACGTTCGTTATTTCTGTACAAAAACATGAATGATAAAAAGATTTTAATAATGAAACCATGGCATTTTGAGTATGTTTTTTGTATTTTTGCAACCAAAAATTAAAGATCTATGGTAGTGATAAAGAAAGTTTTAACATCGATATTGATGCTTTTGTTATTGCTCCCAGCGGTGGCCCAAGACAATCATTTTTACCGGTTTTCACTGGGAGATTGTCTGCACTTTGCACAGACCAACAGTTACGAACGAAAGTCGATGGAACTGACGGGAAAAACGCTGGAGACGACATACGAACAATCGAAACAGCAAAGATTGCCCAACTTAAACGCTTCAGTAGGACAGAATATCAATAACAACGAAAATGGCTGGTCTACTTCGGGCAACGTAGGCGTGGGCTCGTCGGTGACGATCTACCAAGGTGGCAACATCAACAATACCATCGAGCAAAACCGTCTCAACATGGAGCGCAATGAGGTGCAATTGGAGCGATACGACAACCAACTCACCACCCAGATTTTGCAGAGTTTTCTCACCATACTCGGCAACCAGGAATTGTTAAACTACCAACAGGAAGTGCTCAACACAAGCCGCGAGCAGGTGAAACAAGGCAGAGCGCGTCATCGCGTCGGTGCCATCCTTGAGAGCGACTTGCTGCTGCTTGAGGCGCAATATTACAGCGATTCTAATAATGTGGTCGACACGCGCATCAACATCGACAACAACCTACTGGATTTGAAGGTATTACTTTCTATGAACCCTTCCGACGAATTGGAAATCATCGCTCCGGATACCGACAATCTTGACGACTTGAAAGCATCTTTGCCGACAGAAGAAGAAGCCGTCAGCCTCGCCATGGAATACATGCCCGATCTACGTATGGGGAATTATGACATCCGCCTTGCGGAGAAGAGTGTGGACTTGGCACGGGGTAATTATTTCCCGTCCATCTCGGCCAACGCCAATGTTGGCATGGGGGTGCTGTCGTATGACAGCGACGGCAACCACAAATGGTACAACACACCGACAGAGTCTGCCGGCATCTCGATGAGCATCCCCATCTACAGCCGTGGACAGACAAAAGCCAACGTGAAGAAGAGTCGCATCGCCTTGGAGCAGGCCCAGTTGGATTATGAGCAATCGGCCCTCACGGTGCGCCAGACGGTGGTGCAAGCCTATCGTAATGTGGTGGCGGCCTATAATGCTTACAAGGTCTCGCAACTGAAGGAGGAAGCCTACGGAAAGAGTTTTAATGCCTTTACCACCCAATATCAGTATGGTGTCATCACCACGGTGGAGTTGCTGCAGCAGCAAAACAATTATTTGAACGCTTTGAATTCCTATATACAGAATAAATACTCCTTGTTGATGAAACGGAAGATTTTGGATGTTTATATGGGTAAACAAATAACACTATGACTATGAAGAAGAAAAGAAGAATTTGGTGGATTATTCTTGGCATTGTTGCTTTGGCCATTGCCATAATGGCGATTGTGAAAGCCACGAAATCGGCCAACAAGGAGTTGGTTATCCGCACGCATGTAGTTGAAGAGTATACGGTTGAAAACACTGTCACTGCAACGGGTACCATAGAACCAGTGGAAACTGTCGAAGTCGGCACGCAGGTATCGGGCAAGGTGGAAAAAATCTATGTGGACTTCAACGATGTGGTGAAGAAAGGACAACTGATGGCGGAATTGGACAAGCAGACGCTCAACCAGAGCTTGAGTCGTGCCAGAGCAAGCCTTACCTCAGCAGAAAGCCAGCTGAATTATGCCAAACTCACTTACGAACGCACCAAGCAATTGTATGAAGCAAACGCTGCCACGTTGGCCGCTTATCAAGAGGCACAAAACGCTTATACGCAGGCTCAGATGAGCAAGAGAAACGCTCAGGCTTCCTACGACCAGGCAAGAGTCGATTTGGCTTACGCTGAAATCTATTCGCCTATCGACGGCATCGTGCTCGACCGCGCCGTTGAGGTGGGCCAAACGGTAGCCGCCTCGTTCAGCACACCTACGCTGTTCACGCTTGCCAACGACCTGACCAAGATGCAAGTGGAAGCCGACGTCGACGAAGCCGACATTGGGCAGGTGAAAGAAGGACAACGAGTGACTTTCACCGTTGACGCCTATATGGACGAAGTGTTTAACGGCACCGTGAACCAGATTCGCATGAAACCCACCACCACAAGTAATGTGGTAACCTACACCGTCATCATCGATGCACCCAATCCAGAACAGAAACTCTTCCCTGGCATGACGGCCAGCGTGACCATCGTCACCGAGGAGCAAACGGGGTTGGCCGTTCCCGCTGAAGCTTTCAACTTCACCCCAGATGAACAAGTGCTGAAAGCCATTCGGAAAGCCGAAAAACCCGAAGGCCAACGCCCAGAACGACCTATGATCCAAGAAGGAGAAAAACAAGCTGATCATACTATGGTTTGGCTCAAAAAGGGAGATGACATGATGCCGCGCTCCGTCAAGGTGGGCATGAGCGATGGCGCCTACAAAATCATCGAACAAGGCGTGCAGGCTGGCGATTCAGTCGTGCTGTCGGCGCAGTTTGTCACCAAGGAGAAAGCTGTGAAAAAGGGCGAAAACCCCTTTATGCCTGGCCCTCCCGGTAGGAATAGAAACAATAACAATGGCAGTAATGCCAAAAAATGACCATGAGCGAGCGTCAATCCATCATCAGAGTTGAGAATCTGAAGCGGACCTTCATCGTCGGCAGTGAGGAGGTGCATGCCCTCAAAGGCGTGTCGTTCGATATCTGTCAAGGCGAGTTCGTGAGCATCATGGGCTCATCGGGTAGTGGCAAGTCCACTTTACTCAACATCCTTGGCTGCCTCGACCAACCTACTTCGGGCGAGTATTACATTGACGGCATCTCGGTGCGTGAGCGCACGAAAAACGAGTTGTCGGACATACGCAACCGTAAAATTGGTTTCGTTTTTCAGTCTTATAACCTCTTGCCGCGTACCTCTGCCTTGGAAAACGTAGAGTTGCCCTTGGTGTACAATCCCGAGGTGTCGCATCGTGAGCGTCACGAAAAGGCGCAACATGCCTTGGAACTGGTAGGCTTGAAAGACCGTATGGGACATATGCCCAACCAGCTATCGGGTGGTCAGCAGCAGCGTGTAGCTATTGCTCGTGCCTTGGTCAACGATCCCGTCATTGTGTTGGCAGACGAAGCCACAGGTAACTTGGACACGCGTACTTCATACGAAATCATGAGTCTGTTCCAAAGTCTGCATGAACAAGGAAAAACCATTGCTTTCGTGACGCACGAGTCCGACATCGCAGTGTTTACCAGTAGAACGATATTCTTGCGCGATGGTCACATCCTCCGTGATGAACCCGTAGCAACCAAATCGGCAGCGGAGGCTCTTGCGGCCTTGCCGGTAGAAAACGATTATTGATATGGATATACTGAATCTTATAAGAATATCGGTGAAAGCCCTGCTGCGCAACAAGACGCGCACGGCCCTATCCATGCTCGGCATCGTGATTGGTATCGCCGCCGTCATCGCCGTGGTCAACTTGGGCGAAGGCCTGAAACAGAGTACGGCCAATCAATTGTCGGACATGGGCACCAACCTCATCATGGTGATGCGTGCCAACCAAAGGCGTGGTGGCGTCAGTATGGGTTCGTCCAACGTGCAATCGCTCAAGGTCAGGGATTGTGAGTTGATAGCCAAAGGTGCCAAAAACGTGACGATGGTCAGTCCCGTGGTGAATAGCGGGGGACAGTTGGTCAATGGCTCCAAGAACTGGTCGGGTACCGTTTATGGCGGTTCGCCGAATTATCTTGAAATCCGCAAATACGAAATTGCCACAGGCGTCAACTTCACGGAAGAAGACGTGAAGAAATACGCCAAGGTCGGCTTAATAGGCCAGACTATTGTTGAAGAGTTGTTCGACGATGGTGAGGACCCTATCGGCAAAACCATCCGTGTGGGTAATATGCCGTTCAGAGTCATCGGTACCTTGAAAGAACGCGGTGAGAACGGTATGGGCATGGACCAAGACGACCTTGTTGTGATGCCATACAGCACTGTGCAGAAGCGCATGTTGGGTGTCGATTACATCCAGCAGATTGTTTGCTCAGCTGCCTCTGAAGACGTGGCCGAAGCTGCTGTGGAGGAGATCGAGAACATTTTGCGGGCTTCGCATAAAATCCCAGAAGGCGGTAATGATGACTTCGAAGTACGTACCCAACAAGAAATGTTGGAGATGATGTCATCGATGACGGGCATGATCACCACAGTCTTGGTTGCTATCGCATTGATTTCCTTGCTGGTAGGCTGTATTGGCATCATGAACATCATGTATGTCACGGTGACCGAACGCACCAAGGAAATCGGCTTACGTATGTCCATTGGTGCCAAAAATTCTGCGATTTTGATGCAGTTCCTCACCGAGAGTATCATCCTGAGCCTCATCGGTGGTGTGATAGGCCTTTTGTTGGGCTTGTTACTTTCCTACGTGGTCTCCTTGGCCATGTCGCTACCTTATGTTGTCAATGTCGGATGGATGATTATTTCCTTCGTCTCATGCGCTATCTTAGGCCTTATTTCGGGATTCTTCCCCGCCTTGAAAGCCTCACGCACCGACCCAATCAATGCTTTAAGATATGAATAATAAAGAAAACCATACGTTTACCATACGTCCAGCGAAGCCTGAAGAAACAGGTCTCGTTCTTGAATTCATCCAGAAACTCGCTGTGTATGAAAAATGTGCCGACGAAGTCGTTGCCGATGAGGCCACCTTGTATCATTCTTTGTTTGAGGAAAAATCAGCCGAAGTGGTCTTTGCCGAAGAAGACAGCGTGGTCATAGGTTTTGCCTTGTTTTTCCATAATTTCTCCACTTTTGTGGGACGTAAGGGTTTGTATCTCGAAGACCTTTTCATCGTTCCGGAAAGACGCGGTTGGGGCTATGGCAAGGCTTTGCTGAAGTATCTTGCCAACCTTGCTGTTGAACGCAACTGCGGTCGTATGGAATGGATCTGCCTCGACTGGAACAAGCCTGCTTTGACGGTCTACCGTAGCATCGGCGCCGTTCCTATGGATGAATGGACAGTGCAACGCCTCGATGAGGAGGCCTTGAAACGTTTTGCAAAGGATTAACGTTCTCTTCGTTCAATCACTTTCTTTAATTTATACCTATCGCCGGTGGATTTGCCAATGGCGTCAATGAACTTTTGGTCGTAGCCAGGCGTAGTGTAGCGGCCGCGTAGGAGTTCGCCATCTTTAGCAGGACGTACTATCTGGTCGTTGTATCTTACGATGAGGAACTTGGCCAGCTTGTCCCAGCGCTGCATCATGCGGTCGGCGTAGGCGATGCTTTTGTTGTTGAGATAGCTGCGGCGGTCGGCGGGCATCATTTCTTCTATGGCGGAGAGCACTTCGTCCTGGTCGGTAAAATAATAGTCTTCCAGTTCCTTCTGTGCCTCCCGCAAGTCGCCAATCATCATGGAATAGCGTGGGTAGACCATATTGGCCACCCAATTGTTCATCCAGAAGGCTGACTTGTCACTGAACTCGTTGCGTGGGTTGTTCTCAGGACGGAAACAGTCGGGCACCTGGGTGATGCAGCAGTAAAGCGGCACATAGGCTACCATATTGGCATCGTCGCAGTTGAACCAGGTGACGCCACCCACGTCGTCGGGCAGCCAAGAACGCATTTGGCAGGTCATGGTGAAGCCCGATTGCTGTGTGGCGATGGGACGCTCACGATAGTAGTCGACGCTATCGCTGTCACGAAAATGCATGGGTAAGGGTCGTATGGGCATACCCCAAGGACCAGCGGTCATGTCGGAAGTCATGTCCAAAGGCGTATTTTCAAAATGGTCGCGCATGTCGTTCTGCAGGTCACGCAACGAAAGCGGTTTGTCGGGCTTGATCCACAACGGGAGATGGTCGCATTGGTCAAATTCGCCGTTGATGTATGGTAAGTATTTGTCCATTTCCTCGTGACTGTAATGATGTCGGAAGAAACTCCACACGCGCGCATCGGCGTAACGCACATTCTCGAAGTCGATGGGGCAATAGGCATCACGGAACGAGAAGTCTTCGTCCTTGCCATTGTAAAAACCCCATTCCTTGGCGAAGCTGATGACATCGGCGGCATAGACACATTCAATCTCCGGGTTGTTGATCTTCTTGAGGTTCTTGCTGCTGATGCTGTTTTTGGAGTGCTTCTCCAAGGGGAATTGACGGATGCGGCTCAGGTTGGCATGGGCGCAGATGCAGTCGTCGGGGATGCGCAAAGCCACCCAAACGGCTCCCTTGTGTCCAGGTCCCTTGCCGATGATTTCCATGATCCAAGCCTCGTTAGGGTCGCAAACGGTGAGGGTCTCACCACTGCTGTTGTAACCATATTCTTCAACGAGTTCAGCCATACAACGGATGGCTTCACGGGCCGTGGAGGAACGCTGCAAGGCCAGACGCATCAATGAAAAATAGTCCAGCAGCCCTTCGTTGTTGACCAATACCAATCTCCCATCGAAAGTGGTCTCCACTATGGTCACTTGTTTCTCGTTCATCAAGCCAACCACATTATAGGTGTAATCTACTTGCTTAACATATTGCCTCTTATGCTGAGGTCCCCATCCACGAATCTCTATAAGCTCACCTTTCTCATGCCGACCGGAAGGGCTATAAAACAGCGAACCAGAGAAGCCGAATCCGTCGCAGTTGTAAGTGCACATCACGCTGCCGTCGGTAGATGCTTTCTTGCCTACGATGAGGTTGGTACATGCCAAAGCGGGAATTGCGCAGATGGTCAATATCAAGGAAAATAGTAGCTTTTTCATAGTATAAAATGGTATAATTATTGCAGTTAATTGTTTTTGCAAAGGTACATTTTTTTACCTTTGCAGCCTAAATTATATCATCTTATATGAGAAAATCCCCGTATTTAAAATTCTTGTTTTTCACGATATTAGCTTTGTCAACCCTTTTGTCTGTTGCACAACCTCCAGGTGGCAGACCTCCAGGCGGTGGTGGTCGTCCTCCAGGGGGCCGTCCTCCTTTCGGCGGTGACCGTCAGTGGGGGCAAACCGAGGGTAACATGCCCACCGTGAAGCCAAAAAAGAAAGTGCGAGAAGGCGACACCTTCCAAGTCGTTGGTGTGTTGCGTGATGCCAAGACAGGAGAGTTTCTGCCTTTCGTCAACGTGGCCGTACTCGATTCCATCGACAACGAGTTTGTCAAAGGCGGCATCAGCAACATGGATGGTGTCTTTGAGATCAACGATGTGCCACAAGGGTCTTTCGTATTGCGCGTTTCGGCCATTGGTTATGAGAGTTATATGCATCCTTTCAAGGTGACTAATAATGTTAATCTCGGCACTTTACGCGTCAATCCTGGCGTGACTTCGTTAGGCGAGGTTACTGTGGCGGCCGAAAGACCGTTATATGCCATGGAGGGCGAAAAACTGATTTACAATGTCAGCGAAGACCCGTCCATCCAGACAGGTACCACCGAGGATGCCTTGCAAAATGCGCCAGGCGTGGAGGTCGACGTGGAGGGCAACATCACGCTGCGCGGCGTGTCAAGCGTGGAGATTTGGGTCAACGACAAGCCCTCGAAACTCACCGAGGAGAACCTGAAGACCTACCTCCAGACCTTGCCCGCCAATGCCATCGCACGCATCGAGACCATCACCAACCCTTCGGCAAAGTATGCTACTGATGCCGAGGCCGTCATCAATATCGTGACTTCAGCACATATCAAGAGCAACCAGTTCATCAGTTTCGGCGTAAACGGTTCCAACCAGCCCTTTGTCTCGCCTTGGGTGAGTTATATGTGGAAGAAGGAAAAACTGAGCGTCAACCTATTTGCTTCGGGACGTTATAGCAACAGAATCAACACGACCGACAGCTGGGAACTGAAACGCGAGGATGCCGCAACTGAAGGTTTGTATGATTCTGTATGGTACAAGACTACCACCCAAAAAGAAAACAACCGTAGCATCAGCGGCAATGTTTTCATGAACATCGACTATGAGATTGACTCAACAAGCGACATCTCTTTCGATGGTGGTGGCTTCTACAATAACAACCGTAATCTCGGCAGTCGTCGTGAAGAACAAACTTTCTATTTTCAGCCCGTTGACAGCGTTTTGGCCTACAGCATGGGCGACACGACCCTTTCGCAATCCGGCTTCGGACATTTTGGTGCGGACTACACCAAGAAGTTTGATGATAAGGGACACAATCTCCGCATCGGTTTGAATGGCAGATTCAACAAGAATGCATCCGACTATTACAACAACCGATTCTATGATGTTTACAGCGACTTTGATGAAAACCGATATCTATTGAGTAATCAGAGTGGATATGGCTTTAATCTCGATGCCCGTTACAACCGACCCTACAGTGAAGACGGCGAGCTCAGTTATGGCTTGCGTGTCGACAATCAGCTAGACAATAGTGACTATAAGCGTTTCTATTCCGATGATGGCGGTATCACTTATGACAGCATCGACGTCCTTCGCACCTATCATTTCAAGGGCGCTGAAACAGGTGTCAACGCCGATGTCAACTGGACACATCGTTGGGGTGGTTTCACCCTAAGCACAGGCTTGGGCTTTGGCGGTGACCGTATTGGCTACAACTACCAAAGCGATATGCCATTTGCCGACGATAGTACCCTGTATTTCCTCAATGTGCGTCCTTCCATCCACTTGACCTATCGTACGGAATCGATGCACAACTGGAAACTCAACTATTCAATGCGTATGTCGCACCCCGGAGAAGATCAGATCAGCACCTTCCGCAGGTATGGCGATGATAGCTATTCCACGGGCAACCCACTCGGCTTGAAAAATGCTTATACCCATAATGTGGAGGCCGGCTGGCAGAAGTTTTTCGAACGTTTTGGCAATATCGGCCTCGAGGCCTATGGCCGCTGGAGCACCAATGAAATCAGCAGGCTGACCGATGCTGAATATGATGATTATCTGGATCGTATTGTCAGTTATTCTATACCTTACAATATGGGTACCTCATGGCGTTATGGCACTTCACTCAATATGACCTACCGTCCCACGGGATTCTTCAACGTACGTCTGTATGCCAACTTGTATGATTATGGATATCGCATGGAATACGATCGTAATGGAGTGCATCAGATTGACCAACGAGACAAATGGTCATGGAGCGTTCGCGTCAACGCTTGGGCCAAACTCTTCAATCAGCTGCAAGTCACGGCTTCGGCCAACTACAACTCGCCGACCATCAGCCTGATGAGCGAGCGCAAGGCGCGCTATTTCCTCAACATGGGCTTGCGCAGTGACTTTTTCAACCGCCGCTTGTCGGTGTTCGTCAACGTGCAGGACCTCTTCAACTGGGGTGCCCGCATCGGTTCAGGTTCAAGCAACACCAACCCGTATTATCTCAGCGACAACACGCGCAAGATGCTCAACAGCCGCTACATCTCAGCAGGCTTTACGTTGCGTTTCGGTAAGCTAGAACTGGAACAAAAGGCGAAGGAAGGCGATAGCGAAACTGGCGATAGTTTAGAGTAATTGAGCCGAGCCTGCAATCGGATTCAGTAAAATGGCCGCCCCCACATTGTGTGAGAGCGGCCATTGTGTTTAAAACCTTGACTATTGGCCATAGTCATAAGCCATAGTTAAATTAGTAACCGAAGATCTCCTCTGTGCTCAAGCGCTTGATGGGACCGAGTTCCTGAAGGGCCTTCATGTCGAGTTCCTTCTCATTACCGAGGATGACAAAACGGTAAGGCTTGTTGGCCATCTGTTCCTGCTCAAACTTCACAATGTCTTGCAGAGTGACGTTAGGCAAGGCGTTGTAAATGCGCTCGTTGAGGTCGTAGTCAACACCCTTCATTTGGGCGTTCAGCCAGGCATTGATAAGGCCGAACTTGGTGGTGCGCATGCTGGCCAAGCGTTTCGTGAGGGCATCTTTAGCGATGCCAAAGGCTTGCTCACTCTCAGGCATTTCGTTGAGGATCTCCAAGAAATGATTCACGGCATCCATCATCTTGTCGTTCTGGGTGATGATGTGGGTGAAGAAATACTCAGACTGATCGGTGTAGTTGGGTTCCATATAAGCGGCGAAGGCATTGTAAGCCAATCCGCGGGCTTCACGCATCTCCTGGAACACAATGGTGTTCATGCCACCACCATAATACTCATTGAACAAAGCCTTCACGGCAGCCTCGTCGGGATTCCATTCACGGTTTTCATTGTGGATCATGCGCATGTAGATGTTCTTGGCATCGTAAGGAGCAATCAGCACTTCGTTTTCGGGCGTAGCTTGCAGTTCGTAGTGCTTCCCTTGCGGGACAGCCTGCAACTCAGCCACGGTTTGATGGTTCTCGGTGACAGCCTTGGCCATCTCTTCAGCGGTCATCGGACCGTAATACAGCACAGTATGCTCATAGTTCTTGAGGTTCTTCAAGAGGTCGAGGAGTTCCTGTGGGTCGAGTTGGCGGATTTGCTCGGGTGAGAGTCGGTTGCGTTGCGAGTTGTAGGAGCCATAAAGTCCATACTGCACCAAGGCATTGAAATTGTTGCGCTGGTTCAATTTGGCATCTATGCGTGATTTCTCCAATTGTTGGATGCACATCTCTGCTACCATCGGGTCGGCTTTGGCGTTTTGCATCACATTCTCAAGCAAGGCCAAGGCTTCGGGCATGTTCTCGCCAAGACCACCCAAGGTGACCGTGATGTTGCGTGCGCCCACACTGATATAGTAGTTGCAGGCAAGTTTGTAGAATTGTTGCTTGATCTCCTCGTTGCTCATCTGGTCAGTGCCTAGGTATTCGAGATAATCGGAGGCGACACCATAGCGAAGGTCTGCCTCATCGCCAAACTCATAGCGGAAACTCAGTGTGAAGCGTCCGTTTTCTTTGTTCTGCACGTAGATATAAGGCAGTCCAGCCTCAGTCTTGCCAAAGGTTAAATCTTTCTTGAAATCGACGAAACGGGGTTGGATATCCGGCACTTCGGAGTTTTGCACTTCGGTAACGAAATCGCTGACGAGGTCACGGTTGGTAGGGATTGGGGTGATGGCGGGCTTGTCGATTTTTTTCTGGTTTTCGTCAACACCTTGACGCTTGTAGACCACCACATAGTTGTCGTTAAAATGCTTGTTAGCGAAGTCCACGATTTGCTCTTTGGTCATGTTGGAAACACGGTCGAGATAGCCGACTTGTTGCTCCCAAGGAATCTCATTAATAAAAGTGCTGACGAACATGTTGGCACGGCTTGAGTTGCGCTCAAGGGAGGTGTATTGCCTGAGCTTAAGATTGTTGATAATGGAAGGTAGCAGGTCGTCGGAGAAATCGCCGGCCTTCAGCTTCTCGATTTCGGCAAGAAGTAAGTCCTTGGCTTCTTCAAGGGACTGCCCATCTTTAGGCGTTCCGCCAACGAGGAAAGTGGTGTAGTCGCGGTTGCTGCTTGAGCCACCCCATGCGCCTAGCATCTGCATCTGTTGGTTGATGTCCAAATCGATGAGACCTGCAGTGCCGTTGCTGAGCATTTCACCGATGATGTCGAGGGTGTCGCATTGCATTGAGTTGCCACGGTCGAAGCGCCAACCCATCATCAAATTCTCGGCTTCAAGGCCATAGATGGTGGTGTCTTGGGGCGAGGTGATAGGCTCCAGCGGAGCAAACTCAGGTTGTTTCACATCTTCTCCAGGTTGCCACTCACCAAAGTACTTGTCGATGATGGCGATGACCTCATCGGGATTGAAGTCGCCAGCCATGCAGATGGCCACGTTGTTCGGGCGGTACCATTTGTTAAAATAGTTCTTGATGTTGGTAATCGAAGGATTCTTCAAGTGTTCCTGAGTGCCAATAGTTGTCTGCGTGCCGTAAGGGTGCGTCGGGAAGAGCATGGCGTTAAGGGCTTCCCATACCTTGCGGCTGTCCTGTGCAATACCGATGTTGTACTCTTCATAAACAGCTTCCAGCTCGGTGTGGAAACCACGGATGACCATGTTCTGGAAACGGTCAGCCTGGATCTTGGCCCAGTTCTCGATTTCGTTGGAAGGGATGTCCTCGGTATAGCAGGTCACGTCTTCTGAGGTGTATGCGTTGGTACCTTCAGCGCCAATGGTCGACATGAGTTTATCGTATTCGTTGGGGATGAAATACTGGGCAGCCAATTGGCTCACCGAGTCGATTTCGTGGTAGGCGATACGACGTTCCTCAGGATCGGTGAGGGTGCGATATTTCTCGTAACGCGCTTCAATGTCATCCAAGAAAGGCTTCTCGGCTTCATAATCGGTAGTGCCGAAATGGGTCGTTCCCTTGAACATAATATGTTCGAGGTAATGTGCGAGGCCCGTAGTCTCGGCGGGATCGTTCTTAGAACCCGTGCGCACCGCGATGTAGGTCTGGATGCGAGGTTCTTCCTTGTTGACGCTCAGATAGACGGTCAAACCGTTGTCGAGCGTGTAGATACGGGCTTCGGTGAGGTCGCCCTTCACGGTTTCATACTTGTACTTGCTGTCGGCCTTCTTGCAGCCAGAAAACAGCATGAGCGCTGCCGCTCCAAGCAACAGCATGCTCTTTGAGAAGAGTCTAGTTAAATTCTTCATTTTTAATATTTTAAGTTAATTTTATTGCTTTATAGACTACAAAAATAGAGAAAAATTACCATTCTAAGAAAAAAACATAAAAGATTCCGTATCTTTGCCACCCAATCAAATTAAAAAACAATTCTAAAAATCAACGATACCATGAAAATCGAAAATATTCATGCAAGAGAGATCCTCGATTCGAGAGGCAACCCCACTGTTGAAGTGGAAGTGACATTAGAAAACGGCATCATGGGTCGCGCCAGCGTCCCGTCAGGTGCTTCTACCGGTGAGAATGAAGCCCTTGAGCTCCGCGACGGCGACAAGAACCGTTACGGGGGCAAAGGCACTCAGAAGGCTGTCGACAACGTAAATAAAATCATCGCTCCCGCCCTTATCGGCGACTGCGTTTTCAATCAACGTGCTTTGGATGCCAAAATGATCGCTTTGGATGGCACTCCCACCAAGAGCAAACTGGGCGCCAACGCCATTTTGGGCGTCTCTTTGGCCGCGGCCAAAGCTGCTTCTCTGGCACTCCACATGCCTCTTTACAGATATATCGGCGGCACCAACACCTACACCCTGCCTGTGCCCATGATGAACATCATCAACGGTGGTGCCCACTCTGACGCCCCCATCGCCTTCCAGGAATTCATGATCCGTCCTGTCGGAGCTCCTACCTTGAAAGAAGCCGTGCGCATGGGTGCCGAAGTGTTTCACGCCTTGGCCAAGCTGCTGAAGAAACGCGGTCTTTCCACTGCCGTTGGCGATGAAGGAGGCTTTGCCCCTGCCCTCAACAACACCGAAGATGCCCTCGACATCATCTGCCAAGCCATCCGCGAAGCGGGATACGAACCCGGCAAGGACGTGAAGATTGCCTTGGACTGCGCTGCCTCAGAATTCGCCTTCAAAGAGAATGGTCAATACTTCTATGATTACAGCCAACTGAAAGACGGCAAGAAGAAAGACCCGAACGGCAAGAGACTGACGGCCGACGAACAAATCAAGTTCCTCGAAGAACTCATCACCAAGTATCCTATTGACTCCATCGAAGACGGCTTGGATGAAAACGACTGGGAAAGCTGGGTAAAACTCACCAAAGCCATCGGCGACCGCTGCCAGTTGGTTGGTGACGACCTCTTTGTGACCAACGTGAAGTTCCTCGAAAAAGGCATCGCCATGGGTGCCGGCAACGCTATCCTCATCAAAGTCAACCAAATCGGCTCACTCTCCGAGACTCTCGACGCCATCGAGATGGCCCACCGCCATGGTTACAACACTGTGACAAGCCACCGTTCGGGCGAGACCGAAGACACCACCATCGCCGACATCGCCGTGGCCACCAACAGCGGTCAGATCAAGACCGGCTCCCTGAGCCGCACCGACCGCATGGCCAAGTACAACCAGCTGATCCGCATCGAGGAGCAGCTCGGCGCCTGCGCCCGCTACGGCTTCAAGAAGCTTCGCTAGGCAGCGATGATTTTACAGAGAAGGTGAGCAAAACTGCTCACCTTCTTTTTTTGTGNNCAACTCATCCGTATCGAGGAAGAGCTTGGCGCACAAGCCGTTTATGGCTACAAACGCATTAGGTAATTGCCTTACTTACACATGATGCGGGTAAACACTGTTTGCCCGCATCAGCTTTTTTCATCACTAACCCTAACAACCTTCCCATGAAACGTATCAACTTTTTGACGACTCTCCTACTCCTTTTCCCCACCCTCCTCTTCGCCGGTGAAGGCATGTGGATTCCCAT
>DBXU01000181.1:0-13403 GCA_002310075.1 Bacteroidales bacterium UBA1204
GCCTTGGTGTAGATACCGCCACCCACACGGGCAAACAAAGCTTGCGTGGAAGCACCCATACCGAAGGTCAGCATGGTGGTGGTGATGGTAATCAGATCGTTTTCGGCACCAACAGCCGCCAGCAGACCCGTTCCGTTCAGCACGAGGAACCACACAGACACGTCGAGAAGGGCGAGACCCACTACGACGAGGCCCATGACCGCACCCGAGCGGAAGGCCACTTTCAAACCACTGTTCAACGAATTACGGGCAGCATTGGCCGTACGTGCAGAAGCGTAGGTGGCCGTCTTCATGCCAAAGAAGCCTGCCAAACCCGAGAAGAATCCGCCCGTGAGGAATGCAAACCACACGACACCATTCTGCAATTTGAAGTATGCCATGATTCCAAAAATGGCGGCGAGGATGATGAACACTATGATCACCACCTTGTACTGCTGCTTCAGGTAAGCCATGGCTCCCTTTCGCACATGCGCAGCGATTTTCTTCATCAGGTCAGTACCTTCGTCTTCTTTCATCATCTGCTTGTAGAAAATGAAAGCAAATGTCAGCGCCAAAATGGAGGCTGCCAACACAATGTAAACAACGCTATTGCTAATCATAAGACTGTTATTTAGTTAGACTTGTTGTAATTCAAAACCTAAATTCCAAATACCTTTTAAAAGCATTAGAGGGTACAAAAATAAGAACAAATCAAGTTGAAATGAAAGTTTTTTTCAGAGAAATTTTCGGAAAAACAACTTTTTTTGCTCATATGCAAAAAAGTCCCTATTTTTGACGATTAAAGGAAGTTTGTTTATTTAAACAAACAAGTCTCTTATTATCAATTTCTTATGAAGAAGTGACGATGCGTAAACCCATAAATATCTAAACGCAATGAATAAGGTCAGTTTGGAAATCATCGGGATGACATATAGTGAATCCACAACAGGAGCTTATGTCCTAATTTTGGGTGACAAGAACTCAAACAGGCGCTTACCAGTGGTTATAGGCGGCAACGAAGCTCAATCCATCGCTTTGGGCTTAGAACGTCAAAAAAGCGCTCGCCCCCTCACACATGACCTATTCCTTAAATTCGCCGACACTTTCCATATAAAAATCCTGGAGGTGGTCATCAACCGTTTCCGCGACGGCGTGTATTATGCAATGCTCGTCTGCCAACAAGGCAACGAGTTGGTCATGATCGATGCCAGACCCTCTGACGCCATTGCTTTGGCAGTCAGGCTCAACTGTGACCTCTACGCCTACGAGAGCGTGATGGAAGAAGCTGGCATCGTCATGGAAGACACAGAAAAAGAAACAAATTTGCAAAATACAGAAGACACTTCTATAAATAAGGTGCCGCCAACTACCAGCCTCGACTTGATTCCCCTTGACGAGTTGGAAGACTTGTTGCAAGAAGCCATTGACGACGAGGATTATCAAAAGGCAGCACAAATACGTGACGAAATCAACAAAAGGAAATAATCATCAAACTGCAATAAAATGAAAGCAATCAAATTCAGACTTATCGTGATGAACTTCCTCATCTTCGCGGTGTGGGGAGCTTATCTTTGTTCTTTGGGTATTTATCTCGGCCGTATCGGAATGGGCGGCAATATTGGCAAATTCTTCGCCATCCAAGGCATCGTTTCCCTTTTCATGCCCGCCTTAATGGGCATTGTTGCCGACCGATGGATTCCAGCGCAAAAGCTATTAGGCATTTGTCATTTCATCGCCGCCATCTTCATGGCATTGGCGGGTTATATGGGTTATAAATATGGTAGCGCTGTCAGTTTCGGGCAGTTGTTTCCATATTATGCCATCAGTGTGGCTTTCTTCATGCCCACCATCGCCTTAGGAAATTCCGTATCATACAATGCCTTGACCAAAGCCGGGCTCGACACAGTGAAGGCCTTCCCTCCCATCCGTGTGTTCGGAACCATCGGCTTCATCCTTTCGATGTGGATTGTTAACTTCACTGGCTATAAAAATGGCTACGAGCAGTTGTTTGTCTCTGCTGCTTGGGGTATTATCCTTGCCATCTATTCGTTTACATTGCCGGATTGCCCTGTCAACAAAAACGTGGAGAGCAAGTCGTTTGTCGACACTTTCGGTTTACGGGCTTTTGCCTTGTTCAAGGATGCTCGCATGGCTGTGTTCTTCATCTTCTCCTTCCTCTTAGGAATGTGCCTGCAGGTGACCAATGGCTTCGCCACGCCTTTCTTGGATGCCTTCGGACAGTCGCCGGAATACGCCAACGCCTTCGCTGTGAAGAACAACGTCTTTCTATCGTCCATCTCGCAGGTCTCCGAGACGCTTTGCATCCTGCTGATCCCCTTCTTCCTTAAAAAATTCGGCATCAAGAAGGTGATGCTCATCGCCTTTGGGGCATGGGCCTTGCGTTTCTTCTTCCTGGGTGCTGGCAGCCCCACAGGCTTCGGCCTTGTGCTCTTCATCCTCTCGATGATCGTCTACGGCGTGGCTTTCGACTTTTTCAACATCAGCGGCTCTCTCTTCGTTGACCAAAACACCGATGAAAAAATCCGCAGTAGTGCTCAAGGCGTGTTCATGATGATGACCAACGGCCTCGGCGCCACCATCGGTTCGTTCTGCGCACAAGCAGTCGTCAACCACTTCACCCTCGGCAAGACCAACTTCAACGAGTTGATGGCGGGCTGGTCAAATGCATGGTATGTCTTCGCCGCCTTCGCCTTCGTGGTCGGCATCCTGTTTGCCTTGTTATTCAAGTACAAGCACAATCCTGAACAAAACCAATGAAACAATACCTAGACTTACTTCAGTATATCCTCGACCACGGCCATCAGAAGGGCGACCGAACGGGTACCGGCACCATCAGCGTTTTTGGTTACCAGATGCGTTTCGACCTCTCTGAAGGCTTCCCCTTGGTCACGACGAAAAAAGTACACTTGAAGAGTATCATCCATGAGCTGCTGTGGCTGCTCAGCGGCGATACCAACATCAAATACCTGCACGACAATAAGGTATCAATTTGGGATGAATGGGCCGACCCGAACGGTGACCTCGGTCCCGTTTACGGTGCCCAGTGGCGCAACTGGAACAACGAAGGCATTGACCAGATTGCGGAGGTGGTGAAAAGCATCAAGGAGAATCCAAACAGCCGTCGTCATATCGTCACGGCATGGAATCCGAGTGTGCTCCCCAACGAGCATGAGAAAGACTTCGCTGCCAATGTGGCGGCAGGCAAGGCTGCACTCCCGCCCTGCCACGCCTTCTTCCAGTTTTATGTGGCCGACGGCAAACTGTCGTGCCAACTCTACCAACGTAGTGCCGATGTGTTCCTCGGTGTGCCATTCAACATCGCCTCCTATGCACTCCTTACCATGATGATGGCACAGGTGTGTGGCCTGCAGCCAGGCGACTTTGTCCACACCTTCGGTGACGTTCATATCTATAACAACCTTATTGACCAGGTGAAGACGCAGCTCTCACGCACACCGCGCCAGCTACCCACCATGCGTCTGAACCCAGAGATAAAAGACATCTTTGATTTCAAATATGAAGATTTCGTACTGGAAAACTATGACCCATGGCCAGCCATCAAGGGAGAAGTTTCGGTATAATTATTGATAGTACAACAAGAAAAAAATTGCAATATGACTATTTCCATCATCGTCGCCATGGCTGCCAACCGCGCCATCGGCATCAACAACCAGCTCATCTGGCACAACAGCAACGACCTGAAGCACTTTAAGAAGGTGACCTCCGGCCATTGTGTTGTCATGGGCCACAATACCTGGTTATCTTTACCAGGCCAAAAGGCTCTGCCAAACCGCCGCAATATCGTCATCTCCGACCGTTTGGACAAAGCTCCTGAAGGCTACGAGTTGGCGACTTCCATTCCTCAAGCTCTAGAAATGGCCAAAGATGAAGACGAGATCTTCATCATGGGCGGCGGCAGTATCTATGAACAGTTCCTGCCCAAGGCCGATCGGCTCTACTTGACTCGCCTAGACAAAGAATTCGAAGCTGACACTTTTTTCCCATACATCAACTTTGAAGAATGGGATTTGGTTGACTTGGAAGTCATTGACGACGATCCACAAGTAGATTATTCATACCGATTTGAAGTTTGGGAAAGAAAATAAATATGACTTAACAATCAAAAAAAAAGGTTGCCCCGAAATCGAGGCAACCTTTTTTGATATTACATCAAACTGGTTTATTTGACAACCGTGATGCGCTTGGTGTATTCACCATCAACGGTGGAAACACGCACCACATATAAGCCTGATTCATTCTGGCTCATATTGACAACCTTTGTATCGCCATCGCAATCACTGTCATACACCATCTGTCCAAGCATATTATATACAGTCACATGGGTCAGGCCTTGGCCTTCAACAGAGAACTGGTTCTTGGCAGGATTGGGGAACACAACCACCTGGCTGATTTCCTCTTCTTCAACGCCAGTAGTTGAATAATACACATGGAGATAGAACTGGTTGTTGTCATGAATCCAGTTAGCAGGAACCGAAATGCATTCGCCTAAGCTCTGATAGGTAGCATAAAGCTTGTAATAGTAATGGCCTTCGGTATTAGCTGTATTGTCAGTATAGGATGTAGCATTGGCTCCCAGCAACTTGATTCTTGTATACTCACCTTCTTCATCATCATTCAAGCCCGTATACTTTCTAAAGAGATAGTAACCAGAAAGACCTTCGGCTGGATCGGGTTTTTCCCATTTCAGTTTGATCTTGTTAGCATTTCCTGTAGTCTCATAGTCAATATTGGTAGGTCCATAGCAGTCACCTGAAGTAGCGCATGATTCGTTGGAATACTCACCATTTTCACCACCATCATAGAGATAACCGACATAGTAGCAGTGACCACCTACTGGGGTGTTCTCATCAAAGAAGGAAGTGCCTTCAGGTATCAAACGATACATGACGCCGTCGCGATACACCGTATAGCCATAACCATTTGCGCCAGGAATTGCATCCCATGACACATGGATACTATTAGGATTATCTTCATCCGTAATGGCGACTACGTTTGTGGGGACACCCGTTCCAGGTTGAGAGCCACATCCATTGTTAGTCTCACAGAAAACACCTTCCGCCATATTGGCCGAAGAGCCTGAATATGTGTAAATAACATTGTTTTGAGAGTCCTTAATGGTAAATGCCATATCAAAATCACCGCTTTGGGTAGGAGCCGACCAGCCAAAAGAAACATGGCCAAGAGGCACATCGACAGGAATCGTCTGGACATTGGAACTAGCTGTGGTTACAGAAGCGACTTCCGTACCAGCGGAATTATAGACATGGATGGCGCCACCTTTAAAACCAGTGAAAGAAGCTTGGGAAATTATAACATTCCAGCCACAGGTGGGACCAACGCTCACGGCAGATTGTCTAGCCACCTTTCCGTGCGCACCATTAACAACGGCATAGACCTCATATCTAAAGGCATCGTAACGAGGAACCGTATTGTCAACAACGGTCATGGCAGCACCTGGAGTTACATTGTCCTCAGTGTAAACAACTTCACCATCACGAGTTACGACAATCTGACTGATAGTAGTCAAATTACTATTGTTCAAAGTCTTGGAAGGGTTGGTCCAACTTAAGGTGGTTGACAAAGAATTATCAGCTGCCGGCACCACATTCAAATTGGTGGGAGCTTGAGCAGTGGCATTATAGATATCTGCAGGAACAAAGTTGTTAACAATCTTATTCTGCGAGTTATATTCCATCTCATCGATAAGGAACCAATTGTCGCCGCTGCCGCCCCAACCCCAGTTGAAGTGGAAGTAATCATTGTCGTCATAACCGTCACAAATGAAAGCATGTCCGTAAGGTTCACCAGAAACTACTCCAGCATAATACATCGGCCAGCCCATATCAAATGCTTCCTTCAAAATGTTCATCCAAGTAGTTGGGTTTGACTTGTTTATAACAGTAGCAGCACCTGAATAACGGAAATAATTTGAAATAGCGCCAGGGACGCTTTCGGAATTGGCTCCACTACCTTCCTCAACATCACCGCCATAATTCATGTTCACAGCAACACCACAATGGTAACAAAGGGTAGCTACGGCAGTGCCTTCCTCAGGGGAATAATTACCTGATGAATAAGAATTCAGCATATGGTCCCAATCGTAGGTAGTAGCGCCAAAATTAGCGGATTGCTGTCCGTACTTCGGATGATAATAGGAATGGCTTCCTTGTCCTTGGGTCGGATAGTTCCAATACTTCATAATCTGCGACATTGCCGTTGCCACACAACCCACGTAGGCATGGTAGCCGGCATTGGGGCTTTGGGGATCTTCGGGGCACATGCTATTGTAAGGAGCCGGATTTTGGTTCCATCTGGTTTTCACCAAAAACTCACGGCCTTTTCCACCATTGCGTGAAAACAGTGTACCATTTTTGGCAAGACTGCTCCATTCAGTAGCAACCTTTGGATTAACCACATTACCATTATAATGGCTTCTGGCTTCCAAGATGGAATTCAGATAAAACTCCATCGCTGGCGGAATGTTGTTGACATCAAAGACACCTTCGTCCGAATAACCAATAACAGGGCGGAAGTTGTCGTCGGCAGACATGATGACAAAACCTGTTTCTCCTACATTAAATACATAGCAACCTTCGATGCCCTTTTGTGTGGTACCTGTATAAACAAGCGTCAACTCACCACTCGAACGGGTTTGATCAAAGTTAGCTTGGACAAACTGCTGTCCCAAAAACTTGGCCTGGCTTACACTGACAGGTTTGGCTTGAGCCATTCCCATGCAGATAATCAAGGCAAGCATACTCATTAAGTACTTCTTCATTGTAATTGTGTTTTTTAGTTAGATTCTGATTAAGGATGCAAAAATAATAATTTTTCAATAAACGAACATTCTTCTCCAACAAAGTCAGAAAACCACTTAGTGGATAATCGTAATGCGGCGTATCGCTTGTCCGTTGGGCGATTGCACTTTGACCAAATACATGCCTTCATTCCAGTCCGACACGTTTACTCTCATCGCATGTCCATCAGCAATAGCGTCGAATATGAGCTGTCCAAGCGTATTATAAACCGACACATGGTTCATTCCCTCCGACTCTATGCTGAAACTATGATCGGCAGGATTCGGGAAAAGATTCAAAGCCAACAGACCGTTTTCGTCCAATCCAGTAGGAGAATAATACACATGCAGATAGAACAAGTTGGGATTATACCTAACTGATGCAGGAGAGGAAGTGCAATCGGTGGCACTATAATAGGCATACAATCTATAATAATAGTCGCCCTCCTGATTGGCGGTATTATCAGTATAACTGGTGGCCGAGGAGCCTAACAACTTAATCCTTTCATAGGCACCTTCTTCGCCGCGTTTCCTATATAAGAAATAACCGGTAAGTCCTTCGCTTTCAGCCGGCCTATCCCATGACAATTTGATTCTATAGTTGTTCCCTGTATATTCGTAATAGAAATTGGTGGCAGCCATGCAGTCGCCCGCTGATGCACAGGTTTCGTTAGATTGTTCCGTCTCACCACCCATACCAATACCGGCCACCGTATAGCAATGACCTTCCGTAATTCCTTCGTCAACATAAGTATGGCTTTCAGGATCATTGACCATCGCATAAAGCTGCTCGTCGCGATAAATATTGTATCCAAGATCGGGAGTTGCGCCTTCCACCTCCCAAGTCAAAACGGCATTACCGTCAACCATATCTGCCCTCAGGTCATATGGGGCCACATAGGGTTGTTCATTACCACAATCATTGCTTGCGACAAAAAAGACTCCTTCTTCCATGCCCGAAGAATTACCTTGATAGGTAAACACCGTACTATTGTCAGAGTCCTTGATGATTACGGCAATGCTATTGACAGTTGTCGCAGGAGCAGTCCAAGCGAAACTGACATCGCCCAATGGCGTAGCGAACTCCAAAGACTGGGTTGCAGAATTAGTGATCGTCATGCGTCTGATCTCTTTTCCTGTCTTGCTCAACAAAGAGACATAACCTCCATTCCAGCCTTGGAAAGCGGACGATTGCATGATAATTTTCCAATTGCAAGTAGGACCAACAAGCACTTTATCAAGATATGCCAATGCGCCATGATGTCCATCGGTGACGGCATACACCGCATAATCGTATACATCAAAATAAGGAATTGATTCATCCACAAAGCTCATCGATGCGCCAGGAGTCACATTCTCATCTGAATAAACCACCTGACCATCACGTGTCACTACGATTTGATCGATAGAGGCTAAAGTTTGATTGGTCAAAGTTTGAGTTGGATTCGTCCACGAAATGGTAGCAGTAAGGGAATTATCACTTGAAGGCTCTGCGGACAAGTTGGTCGGTGCCTTTGGAGTGGCAGCATATATTTCAGCTGGCACATAATTGTAAATAACACTCTCACCATCCGTATAGTTGTGGTCATCCACATTGTACCATCCATCGTTACTTCCACTCCATCCCCAGTTGAAGTGAACCATATCATTATCATTATATCCATCCAGCACATAAGCATGGCCTCCACCACGATGTACCATAGGCCAACGCATATCTATAGCATTGATAATCAATTGCATATATCCTTCATGACTATAATTCTCTCTATAGAGATTAGCCATTTGGTTGGTATAAAAGAAATAAGCAGGCATGCTTTCGCACAATCTACCTGTAACGGCACCACTACTTCCTGGACGATAGTTCATGTCAACACTGACACCTGCATGATAAATCAATTGTGCGACAGCCTCAATCTGTTCTTGAGGAGAATCAGCAGTAATAGTAAGCGGCATATTCTCCCAATCATAGGTAGCAGCACCGAAATTGACAGTCAATGGACCATATTCCGGATGGTCTTCAGGAACATAGGTGTGGCTTCCCTGACCATGGGCCGGATGATTCCAATAACGCATCAACTGACCAGCCGCTGTTGCCACGCAACCAGCATAGCAATGGCCTCCAGGACCATCGGAAGCTGCAGGACAGAAATAATTATAAGGATAGTTCTGATTCCATTGTGTCTCAACAAGATACTCATCTTCTCTACCTCCATGACGCGAGACCAATCTGCCAGTTTTCTCAAGCATCGCCCAATCGGCAGCAACTGAAGCCTTGGCAGATGATGCTTGCGAGGCTTCCATTATGCCTTGACGAATGAGTTCGAGATGATCAACCAAGGCAGGAGCCATGTCATCGATATTAAACGTACGCTCATCGGAATAGGCGATGATAGGGCGATAATTATCGTCGGCCGACATAATAACAAAGCCTTTTTCTCCAACATTAAAGACATAATAGCAAGTCTCTCCTCTTTCTGCAAAAGCAGTATACACGAGATTCAGCTCTGTGCTTTGTCGAGTCAGCTCAAAGTTGGCTGTCACAAACAATCGGCCCAAACGCTGTGCCGTTTCTTGACTGACCGGCTTGGCGCTCATCGAAACGCCCAACAAGGCAAATGCCATTAAGAGAATGAAATTCTTTTTCATCGTATTTTGTTTTTCTATTTTAAATACAGCGGAAAGACACTATTCTTACCGTCTTCCCGCTGTATCCAATGTTATCAATTCAATGTACCACACTAAAACGTTTTGTCACACTGCCTTGTGAAGTCTTGATGCTAATAGTGTAGACACCAGGAGTAAGATCTGATGTATTGACAACCATACCATTATCATCGCAGCGTTGTCTCAACACCACCTGACCCATCACATTGCAGATGGTCACTTGTTCAAGTCCAGTTGCTTCAACACTCATCAAAGTGTTGGCAGGGTTAGGATATACCTTAAAGCCATCTTCAACATCTTCGCTGACAGAAGTCACTTCAATATAGACAAAATCGTGGTTCTCATCAACCCATGCAGGTGTCGACTCGCAATAACTGCGGAAAGCTGTCACCTGATAATAGTATGCGCCAGCATCCACATTATCGAAGTACTCACGAAGTGTCTTGTCAACTGTTGCAATCTCTTCGTAGTCAACACCATCCACACTACGATATACTTTAAAGGATTGTGGCTCGCCATCATATGACCATGAAAGCAACGTCCCAAATCCGTCTCCACTCCATTGATACTCACCACTGAGTCCCGTCGGAGGCAAGCAACCTCCGCAATCATTGTCACCCGTATAAAGGGTGGTGGGCAATTGATTCGAATTTCCAGAATAAGTATAGACCGAGCTATTGGAAGAATCCTTGATATTGATGGTCAAATTAGAAACAGCCGATGAAGGAGCCACCCAGGAGAAAGTGACATTGCCCTCGGGCAAACTAATTTGTTGACTGGTTGGCGTAGAATTGGTCATGGTAACCTCTTGCAAAACCGTACCAAAGCTGTTCTTCACCTGAATCTTGCCGCCGTTCCAACCTTGGAAGTTGGTCGTCTGGCACACAATTTTCCACGTACAAGTCGGGCCATATTGATAGCTAATCTCTGCAAAACGGCCTTTCGTATTGTTGGAAAGGAAGTACAACTGATAATTGTAGCAGTCATATTCAGGCACATTGTCCTCAAACGACATGGCTTCCCCTGGAGTCACGTTGTTTTGGGTAAAGACCTGTTGACCGTTCCGCAGTAAAACCACTTGGTCGATGTTCTCTAAAGCAGTACCATCGAGTGACTCAGTAGGATTGGTCCAGCTAATGACACCTGTTTTCGAATGGACATTCTCGACGCGAACATCCAAATCACCAGCAGCAGGGATAAGTCCGTTATAGATATAATCGGGAATCATGTCAAAGATGGCGGCTTGGCCTTGGTTGAAAGTACCGTTATAAGTGTTCAAAGCATCAATCGCATAATAATTGTTAAGCGATCCACTCCATCCCCAATTGAAATAGAATTTACGGTCACTAGCACGATAGCCACAGCAGGCGAAAGCATGACCGCCCTCTGAATCGGCACCGCTATAATACAACGGGAAACCTTCTTCCAGATTGGCGATCAGCATCTCTTCCCAATCATACTTGGAATAATTGTCACGATCCAAACGGTTGGCATGATCTGTGTAACGGAAATACTCAGCAATCGCTGGAGGCACCTTATACGAATTGGAGCCCGATCCTGCAGGGTCATAATTCATGTCAACAGACACGCCACAATGGTACATCAACAAGGCAACAGCTTGATAATTGCTGTTATTCACGGAGTTGGGCATATTGGCCCAGTTATAGGTAGTCTCTCCAAAATTAGCACTTTGAACACCATAATCCGGATAAGTCTGAGGCGTATAGGAATGTTCACCGACGCCTTGTTCTGGCCAATTCCAGTACTTCATCACCATCGACATAGCGGTAGCCACGCAGCCAGCATATGCACGGCCGCCAGGACCACCATGACCTGTCGGGCAATAATAGTTATAGGGGTAATCCTGGTTCCAATTGGTTGTCAACAATGGAGGAATATTGGTATGTCCGCCACGAGTTTCCAAATAATCATAACCTGTTCTTTCTACATTTGCCCATTGCGCTGTGATCTCAGGATCCGCCTCCATATTGTTCATAACGGCATAATTGATTTGGCGTGCATAATAACGCAAATAATAAGCCAATCCTTCAGGCATGCGAGCGGCATCAAAGTTTTCCCCTTCGCCGTAAGAAAGGATGGGTTGTGCTACGTTATCAGCTGAAATGATGATATAGCCATTGTCGAAATTAAACACGTAAAGCGCAGGGGTGCCACTTTCGGCCATTTCCGTATAGGCTAAATCAAGGTTGGCAACCTGTCGGGCAGAATGGCTCTGAACATATTTCAGACCCAAACGGCGTGCTTGCTCCACATCAATTGGAGAGGCAAAAATTTGGCCAACACACAAGGCAACGGCCAGCAATAAAAATAAAGTTTTTCTCATAGTTTTAGGATATTGTTGTTATACATTAATACATAATAAGTTTGCAAAAATAAAAAAATGGCAAAAACCACAATAAAAAAATGGCAAAAACCACGCCATATTTTTTACTTTTTTTCAAAACGAAACAGTTACTTGTTTCAAAGAAAAATACGAAAAGACTACGGGAAACAATGCCATCAAGTTTTTTGTTCCTTTTTCTTTGCCGCCGGGAACAAAATATTATTCAGAATAAGACGATAACCAGGAGAATTGGGGTACATGTCTAGTTCGGTAGGCGGATCACCCACAATATGCTGGTAATCCTCTGGATCATGGCCGCCCAAGAAGGTCCAAAAACCATTGCCAAAATTACCATGTATATATCGATCCTCATTCAAGGCGGCATTATCTCCCAAAACCACCACCGAGGGTTTTACACATGCTTTGTTGAATGCAGTAGTTTGGCCCATAAAGCCTTTCACAAGACGCTCGTGACATTGCGTGAGCATTGTAGGAACGGGGTCCCATTTAGCAGAAAAATCAAAAAGCAGGAAATAATCATTCTGCTCGTTCACCAGACGCGAACGTCCTTGGGTAACATCAATGTTGGAGATTTCGTATTCCTGCGGATTGGTCGACACCTTAAAATCGGTGAAAGCAAAGCAATTGTCATAATCAAGACGTTGTGGATCACCGCTGCGGATAGGGTCACCATCAAACATGTAATCACAAATATCCAATCCCTCTGCCGCCAATGCCACATCATAGCTATCGGGCGCTGAACACATGGCAAACATGTAGCCACCACCAGCCACAAACTCCCTGATTTTCTTGGCTACGGCAAGTTTTAGCTGCGACACCTTGGCAAAGCCCCATCGCCGTGCTGTGGCTTCTTGTTGTTGCACATCTTCCTTGTACCAAGGATAGTTACGATAGCGGGCCCAGAACTTGCCGTATTGCCCCGTAAAATCTTCGTGGTGCAAGTGGAGCCAATCATAGGTAGGCAGCACACCTTGCAGCACTTCGTCATCGTAGACCACATCATAGGGAATTTCAGCATAGGTCAACACAAGCGTGACGGCATCGTCCCAAGGCAGGTTGTTTTTGGGAGCATAAACTGCGATACGAGGTACTTTTTGTAATTTCATCTCGTCCATGTTCACGCCAGGGTCAGCGATTTCGGCGAGGATGGCATCGGCTTGCGCGTCGGCGATGACGTTGTACGACACGTTACGCATCTTGCACTCACGCTCAAACATCTCGTGGTAAGGAATGAGGTAACTCCCTCCCCTATAGTTCAGCAACCAGCTGATCTCCACCTCGCGTTGCAGCACCCAATAGGCCACGCCGTAGGCTTTCAAGTGGTTGGTCTGGGTATTGTCCATAGGAACAAGAAGATACGCACCTTGAGAAGGCGACACCAAAGCTAGGAAAAGCAGCGTGTAAAACAGTTTTCGCATCTTGTATGGCTACTAAAAACAATGCGCAAAAATATAAAAAACTTCAATACTTCACATACTGCTCCAAAAGCGGGTTCACCTCCCCTTCTTCCTTGATCAGTCCCACCAGCTGCGCCCAGTTCTTGATCATGCCGCGCTT
>DBXU01000181.1:13421-14149 GCA_002310075.1 Bacteroidales bacterium UBA1204
TAGTTGAGGTAAGGATGATGCACCAAAGTCTTGAAATCGGCACGGTTGACGTCAATTCTTCGTATCTCAACCGCACCTAGGTTGATATAGGGTTGGATGGCAGCAAAACGCGCATCGTCCATGCCTTTCACGTCGCGGAGCTGCTCCTTGTCGATGAAGCCGCCCAACTTCTCGCGAAACTCAATGATGCGCACCGCCGTGTATGGTCCAATCTGCGGCAACTCCACCAAGGTAGTCGAGTCCACCATGTTCAAGTCCACGATGGGGATGGCTTTCTTTTCAGTAGGTGCGGCTGATGCGGTCGTTGAGCCCGTCGAAACGCCGCCTCGAGAAGATAAGGATTTGCCACTCCTCTCCCGCGCCACCTCGGGTAATACAATGAATGGCTCCAACTGTGCAAACTCCTCTTCGCTGATGGTGTAAAGCTTGCCCAAATCGTTTTTCGAATAAAACTTACCACCTTTGGCCTTGTAGTTCATAATGTTGCGCACCTGACGGTCGGTGAGNNAGCCATTCTTCTTCCGTAAGGGTATTGGGATTGAAGGGGAAAGGATGCAACTCTGCCAACTCTTGGGGCTTGTCGGCTTGCTGTTGCTGCTCTATGGCCGCCTTGCGCAAGGACAACAAGGAATCCAGGTTGTGCAAAGATTCATCACTCAGCGACTTTCGCGACGGACGAAACAGACAGGCCAGAATCAATAACAGTATCAATGCCAGTATCGTGATGA
>DBXU01000181.1:14212-20548 GCA_002310075.1 Bacteroidales bacterium UBA1204
AACACAATCGTGATGGCAATGGGAGCCAGATATCGAATAATAAAGAAGATAATCTTTTTCAACGATACCTTGATGGTCCCCTCATTGGTCACTTCCTCGAGGAACTTGGCCTTGCCCAATCGCCAACCCACGAAGATGACGATCAACACACCGCCGGCGGGCAAGAGGATGTTGGACGAGACGAAGTCCATGAGATCGAAAACCGTCCTGCCACCAATGGCAAAGGGCGTGTTTTCCATAAGACTTAACGAAGCAAAACTTCCGATGAGCAATGTGGCTGCACAAGCCCACACCGTCGACCACTTGCGGTTGATGTGCAACTCCTCGGAGAGGTAGGCCACCACGACCTCAAGCAGCGATATTGTGGATGTCAGCGCAGCGATGGCTAACAGCACGAAGAAGATGATGCAGAAAATATAGCCGCCTGTCATCTGGTTAAAAATCATAGGTATTGTATTGAACACCAAACCCATGCCCGCTGTTGGACGGATGCCAAACGAAAAAGCCGCCGGGAAAATGACGAGGCCTGCCAGCACCGCTATCAAGGTGTCGGCAAGCACCACAGAAAAGGCGGTAGAAGTCAAGTTGTCTTTTTTCTTGATGTATGAGCCATAAGTGATGAGTGCTCCCATACCGAGACTCAATGAGAAGAAGCCTTGTCCCAAAGCGCTGATGAGAACATCACCATTGATTTTAGAGAAATCTGGACTGAAAAGGAACGACAATCCTTCTTTGGCACCCGGCAAAGTCGCAGAGCGTATGCCCAACACGACAAGAATCACCAAAAGCAGCGGCATGAGTATCTTTGCATATTTCTCAATGCCGTTTTGCACGCCCTTGAAGACCACAAAGCCTGTCAGGAAAATGAAGATGGCCTGCCACATCACATTNNCATTGCGCCAACCCATATTATGGAAGGCGGTAAAGTCTTGCTCAATGGTAGCCAAATCTTTGCCTTGGAACGAGTTTGTCACCGCCTTGATGATGTATTCCAACGTCCATCCTGACACGGTGGAATAGAAAGCAAAGATAATGAAGCCGCAAAGCACACCCATATAGCCTACAATAGGCCAGGCTGACTTGGGCGCAAGTTTTTTGAAGGCCCCTACGGCATTGCTCTGTGAGCGGCGACCGATGACCAACTCCGACAACATCACCGGGATGCCGAGGAAGATGACTACGGCGAGATAAACCAGTAGGAATGCCGCGCCGCCGTTGTTGCCCAATTCACAAGGGAAACGGTAGATGTTACCCAATCCGATAGCAGAGCCCGCAGCAGCGGCAATAATGCCTATCTTCGAGCCAAAGCCATCGCGTTTCTTTTTTTCTTCGGCCATGGCTTAACGCTTTTCACCATACGCAAGGTCACCCACATCGCCGATGCCCGGGACGACATAAGCCCTGGCCGTCAGCTCCTCGTCAATGCTACCCACCCAAATGGTGACTGGCAGGCGTGACATGGTGCGTTGCACGTATTTAATGCCATCCTGGCTGGCCACAGCAACCGCAATATGAATTCTTTTCGGCATCATCTCTTCCATTAAGCCATGCAGGGTCTTAACAATGGATTCACCCGTAGCCAACAAGGGATCACAAAGGATTAATATGCGGTCTTCAATATCGGGTGAGGAAAAATACTCAACACGAATCTCTGAGTCTTCGTTTTTGTCATACTTGCGGTAGGCGGCAATGAAAGCGCTATCAGCCTGATCGAACATGCTCAGCATTCCATTATGAAACGGCAAGCCGGCACGCAAGATGGTGGCAATGACGGGTTGTTCATGCATGGTCCTGATATCCTTGATGCCTAGAGGTGTCGTCACCTCTTCATTGTCATATTCGAAAGACTTGCTGATTTCATAGGCCATGATCTCGCCAATACGTTCTAGATTACGACGGAAACGCATTCTGTCCTGCTGAATGACAGCATCACGAAGCTCGGCCATGTATTGGTTGAAGACACTGTCGGTTTTCTCTAAGTTGTTTATTTTAATCATCGCGATGGTATTTAACGTCTTTGAAACTTCGATTTGCTACAAAAATATGTTTTTTTTCAATAGGTAGTATAAAATGTCTGCTATTTATATTATGTGTTTATTCTTTTCCATGCCTTTAATACCACATTGCTTATGCCAGACAGTTTATTGGAATAATATGACGGGTATTTTACTTCTTTCCCGCCAAAACCAAGATAAAACCGCGCCAAATTCTCGTCATCGGATCCTTCAAAATCGAAGGTGATAGGCTGATTGATGTATCGTTGTATAACTCGATCCAAAAGAAAAGTCATCGCATGCCGTTGTTTTCCTTCTTCGCTGAGGCCGGAGAACAAGAAAGTGATACGACCATCGGTTTTCATAAAGATAGCGGCACAAAACAATTCTGCCATTTCTTTATCCGTAACACCTACTAAAAATGCGGCATCGTGCTCTTGGGCTTCGTTTACCAATTGTGTCAACACTTTATATTCAGCATCCCCCCACTTGGAGAGGGAAGCTCCTCGATTGTCGCGAAACAAGGCTATCACGTGTTCAGATGCCACAGAATCTACCAATTGCAAGTCGTTGCTTTCCGCTTTGGTCAAATTCCGTCTAGTGTTGGTATGATAATTCGATCGAATCGTCTCATAGTCCTGATTCAAGTCAAGTAACACGTTTCGGTGATATTCAATGCCTTTTGACGAATCTTCTAAAGTATTGCTTTCATTTAATCGAATCTCGACAAAACGATAATCACGTGGTATGGCTTCCAAAAAGGCATTCACTTTTTCCGCAGCCGACGGCTGTTTCGAAAACACACCCAACTGTTGGGCAAAATAAGGTTGAAAAAGATATTTAACGCCAAATTTCATTCTACCCGTAAGTGGCATCACAGCTTGGTAATCATCTTCAACCAAAGCCTCCCAGCCTGGATGAACAACATCAAGATACCATGAATAGGCATAAATGTTATCGCAGAAAGCAATGGCATCGTCCCATTTCTTCCTATCGATTTCACTATGTAGACAATGACGAATCATTGGGCAATATATTCTAGCATTCGACGGTACATTTCTGGCCAACCACGCCAACGTTTTTCACCGCCAAGAGTCTCATTATGGGTAAGATAGATAAAGGTTCCTCCTACCTTCTTAACCTCGTCAACAAGTTTCGTAACAAGCTGGAATGAGGCATCAAGGTCCAGATCGAGATAATCACGCATGGTGCCATCCATAAGGGCAAAGGGATGAATGCGAAGGTTGGTAACCATATCGTTCTCCAGATCATAGAAGCGGAATGTGTCAGCAATACCAGCGCGGAATCCGGCTTGTGAGGCAAAGCCCATGGTATAATCGTCACTGATGTCCAACTCAATAAGCTTCTGATAACTACGGGGAAGGTTCATTCTCAAAAAATGTTGACGACTTTTCGTTATGGGACGATGTAAAACCTCCGAAAGACGGTTTATCTCCACCTGCATTTTATTTATATCGAGATAAGAGGAAAAAGACGGGTGAATACCTACGTCAGCACGGTCGCCAAGCTTCTTTATTAAAGTCTGGAACGCTTCTTTTCGGATTGAAATGTTTTTGTCATTCGTGTCATAATCGCCGCAAAGGATGAAATAGATAGGTTTGAGCCTGAATTCTTTCTGCAGTTCAAATTGGAAATCGAATGAATCAAAGGGGTCTTCCCGTTTGCCACGCAAAACACGATGACGTTCACGAATCCGTTCACGATCGCCATTGGTCAAATCAACGAGGAAACTACCAAGAGTCCTATACAATCCCTTGTGTTTATAGGCCCAGGCTGCATCAATATCATAAGTCGGAACAAATGAAAACCTCCGTTTTTTAATGGGGAGATCCGGATAGTATGTTTGCAAACGGCTACCAAAAGCAGCTACCCAAATGTTTACCAGCGGCTTCTGCAACATTCCATTCTCATACATCCATGATGATTCTGCCTGAAAACGGCCGTATTTGTCGCGTACCTGAGGAAGATACTCTTCATAACGGGATACCAGATAAAAAGACGCAGCAAACAGATCGAAAGGCATCAATAAATTCTTACCATATACGGGGAAAATGCCTTTCACTTCCTCGAAATCGACAGTATTTAAATCCTGTTCTTTGATATGTCGTTCAAACAACAGATTGACCGCTTTTTGGAATGGCGCATCACACAAACGATCCAGACCATAATGCATCTTGGGCCCCTCAAAGGTCTTGAACAAATCACCATCAGAGGTCAATTCATATTCAAGACCAAGCAAGTCGCCTAAGAGCAAATCGAAAGTATAGACTACCCGGTCTGTGATTTTGGGAACGTGTACAAGCATTTTCATCAGCGCAAATATAAAACGAAATTCAATGCCGATAACAAAAACGTCGAAAAATGTTCTAATTGCATAAAGCAAAGCAAAAAAACTGTATTTTTGTATTTTTAAACAAAAGTGGAATCTCATGGAGAATTTCGTCGTATCCGCAAGAAAATACAGACCCATCACCTTTAACACTGTAGTCGGTCAGAATTCCATCACATCGACGCTAAAAAACGCTATCCGCAGCAACACTTTAGCACAAGCCTTTTTGTTTTGCGGCCCGCGTGGCGTTGGAAAGACCACATGCGCCCGTATCATGGCCAAGACCATCAATTGTCTCAACCCAACGGACAACATGGAAGCTTGCAACGAATGCGAGTCGTGCCGTGCATTCAACAACAATGCCTCTTTTAACATTTACGAACTCGACGCAGCATCCAACAACTCGGTGGAAGACATTCGGAATCTTGTTGATCAAGTCAGAATTCCTCCACAAATCGGGCAATATAAGGTTTATATCATCGACGAGGTTCACATGCTTTCGGCAGCTGCTTTCAACGCTTTCCTAAAGACTTTGGAAGAACCTCCTGCGTATGCCAAGTTCATTCTTGCCACGACAGAGAAGCACAAAATAATCCCGACCATCCTTTCACGTTGCCAAATATTTGATTTCAAGCGAATTACAGTTGACGACATTGCCAAGCATTTGGCCTTTGTAGCACAAAGTGAAGGTATCAATGCCGAACCAGAGGCTTTGAACATCATTGCCCAAAAAGCCGATGGTGCTTTGCGCGATGCGCTCTCTATTTTCGACCAAATGGTGAGCTTCAGTGGCAAGAACATCACTTATAAAGATGTCATCGACAACTTGAACGTCCTTGATTACGATTATTATTTCCAAATCGTTGACCACATCCTAAAAGGCAATACGAGTGACATCCTGCTCATCCTCAACGACATCATCAGCAAAGGCTTTGAGCCACAGCATTTCGTCAGCGGCATGGGCAATCATTTGAGAAGCCTTTTGGTTTGCAAAGATCCTTCCACTGTGCAATTATTGGAAGTCAGCGAGCAACTACGTCAGCGCTATTTAGCGCAATCACAAGCATGTTCCCTACCTTTCCTTATCAAAGCCTTGGAGATCAACAACCAATGTGACATTGACTACCGGGCCGCCAACAACAAACGCCTGCATCTGGAGATTGCTATATTGAAGATGTGCGGTTTATGCAGTCATACATTGAACATGCCGGCTGAACAGACACAACCTATACAAATGCCCCAGAACAGGCCAGCGCACACCACAAACCCTATATCACCTAGCGGCGTTTCGACGGGCTCAACGTCCGCTGCTACAAAGGTTTCCGAGCCCATGGTTACGACCAAAGCCCCCGAACCTGCAGTTACAGCCAAGGTCCCTGAGCCTGTCGAAGGGCCGACCAACAAGTCAACTCCTCAACAATCAACAATTCAGTCACAAGCCGCTCCCGTTTCGACGGGCTCAACGTCGGCCCAGCCCGTTGTCAGACCACGTGGCGCCACCAGTGGCATCAGCATCAGCAAAGCCATGCAACAAGCCGAACAAAAGATCGACGAAAAAGAAGAGACATGGAATACGCCTTTCACGCAGGAGCAACTTACCACTGCATGGGTCGATTTTGTCAACCGTTACAAGAACATCTCGCCTAACTTTGCTGCTGCAATAGGGAAATATTCCCCAAAACTGGTTGGAAATTCTGAAATCCATTTCAACGTCGACAACCTACTCTTTGAGCACGACGCCGAAGGCATAAACGCCCTGAAGCACCATCTGAAACAGTGTCTGCACAACAACCAATATCAGCTCAAGCCCCAACTGATGGAACGACCTGCCGAAATCGAGGCTTACACTGACAAAGACAAGTTCGAAAAAATGGTGGAAGAACGCCCTTTCCTGAGGACCTTGCAGACCGAACTCAAACTCGAAGGCGATTTATAAAATCGAATCAATCTATTTCAAACCTAATAAAAAATGAAGAAAAAACACATTGTAGC
>DBXU01000181.1:20573-22396 GCA_002310075.1 Bacteroidales bacterium UBA1204
AAGGCAGTCGAAACACCTCAACCCGAAAAAGAAATTGTTCCGGCCATCGACCTGAGCAACATGGACACCACCATCAACCCCGCGGAGGATTTCTTCCGTTATGCCAACAACAACTGGATCAAGAACAATCCAATCCCTGAAGAGTACTCCACCTATGGTGCCTTCACCGAGATTGACCAGCACAACGAGATTCTCATCCAAGACATCATCGACGAGGTCTCCAAAGACGCTAACGCCACGCAAGGCAGTGTAGCCCAAAAGATTCGCGACTTCTACAACGCAGGCATGGACACCGTGGCCATCGATGCACGCGGTTACAGCGAGTTGCAACCTTATTTCGATATGATCGATGGACTCAACGACAAGGCCAACTTAGCCGAACTGATGGGCAAGTTACACAGCGACGGCATTGGGGGCTTCTTCAACGCTGGAGGCAGCTCCGACCCGAAGAACGCCGAAATGGTCATCATGCACCTCTACCAAGGTGGTCTCAGCCTGACCGATCGAGACGACTACCTCGTTGCCGAATCGCAAGAGATGCGTGACAAGTATGTCGAACATGTGGCCAAGATGTTCCAACTCACAGGCACCGACTCCATCGAAGCCGCCAAGAAAGCCCAAGGCATCCTAGCCTTAGAGACTGCATTGGCCAAGAACTCTTTAAGTCGTGTAGAGATGCGCGATCCCGACCGTATGTACAACAAGCGCAGCCGTGCCGAATTGCAGAAATCAACTCCCGTTTTCAACTGGGATAGCTACTTCGATGCCGCTGGCGCTCCTGCTTTTGACTCGCTCAACGTTGGTATGCCGGACTTCATCGCCAACCTGAACAAGATCATCCTCAACACCGACCTCAATACCATCAAGGACTACTTGCGTTGGAAAGTCATCCACGGCAACGCTTCCATGCTGAGCAGCGACCTCGACGCTGAGAACTTCAACTTCTACGGTAATTACCTCTATGGCCAAGAGGTGCAGCAGCCCCGCTGGCGCCGTATCCTTGACGCCACCTCCGGTTGCCTTGGCGAAGCCGTTGGCCAACTCTATGTCGAGAAGCACTTTCCTGCAGAGGCTAAAGAGCGTATGCTCAACCTTGTCGGCAACCTACGCACCGCCTTGGGCGAACGTATCAAAAATCTTGATTGGATGAGCGACGAGACCAAAGCCAAGGCCTTGCATAAACTCGACTGCTTCAACGTGAAGATCGGTTATCCTGACAAATGGAAGGATTACAGCAAGTATGAAGTTACACCTGATTCCTATTTCGAGAACGTACACCGCGCTATCCGTTTCGAGAACGAGAGAGAAATGGCCAAGATTGGGAAGCCTGTCGACAAAGACGAGTGGTTCATGACGCCTCAGACTGTTAACGCCTACTATAGTCCGGAGATGAACGAAATCGTGTTCCCCGCCGCCATCCTTCAGCCCCCGTTCTTCAACATGGACGCTGACGATGCCGTCAACTATGGTGGCATCGGCGTGGTGATCGGTCACGAGATGACCCATGGCTTCGACGACCAAGGCTGCAAGTACGACGAAAATGGCAACCTCAACAACTGGTGGACTGAAGAAGACGCCACCAAGTTTGCAGAGCGCACACAGCAACTCGTGAAGCTTTTCAACGAGTTCCAAGTGAGAGGCAACCAAATCAACGGCCAGCTGACCCTTGGCGAGAACATCGCTGACCTCGGTGGCCTCAACGTTGCATGGGATGCCTACCAGATGACCGAAGAGGCCAAGGCCAACCAGAGCATTGACGGCTTCACGCCTGCCCAGCGTTTCTTCATCAGCTATGGCACCATCTGGCGCAACAACTCGCGCGA
>DBXU01000181.1:22482-22870 GCA_002310075.1 Bacteroidales bacterium UBA1204
AACGCCATGTATATCGCTCCCGAAGAGCGCGCCACCATCTGGTAATCATGGGCTTAAAGAAACAAATAGCCAAACTGGGGCTTCGTCTTGGCGGTTGGACAACCGTCAACGAAGCTCCAGCTGACTTGGGCAATGCGGTTTGCATCGTAGCGCCCCACACCGCCATCGAAGACTTCTTCGTCGGCCTTGGATTCTATTGGTACTACGGCATCAAGTTCAAGGTGATGATCAAACAGGAGTTCTTCAAACCCATCCTCGGTTGGATCCTGAAGAAGTTGGGCGGCATCCCTGTCAACCGCGGCCATCAAAACCATCTCGTGGAGCAGATGGTCGACATGTTCAGCAAAACCAAGGACACCCATCTCCTCATCTGCCCCGAAGGGACGAG
>DBXU01000181.1:22929-25850 GCA_002310075.1 Bacteroidales bacterium UBA1204
ATCGTCATGGGTTTCATCGACTACAAGAGGAAATACTGCGGCATCGAAAGGATCTTCTATCCTACTGGCGATTACGACAAAGACCTTGCCGAGATTTGGGACTATTACAAAGACATCAAAGCCAAACATCCTGAAGGCTTTAATCTTGACGAACAATACAGAAACGCACAACAATGATTGACTTAGAGACAAAAATCCATGACAAGTTCACCTTGGAGTTCAAGGTGGGATTCAACACTGAAACAGCAGAACGAAAGACAAAATTCCGCGATTATGTGATGAATACATGGATTTTTGTCCCTAACAGTCTCGACATCAACGCGGCAAAGTACAGCAAAGAGGACTTCTACCGCGACCTCAAATCGGGTGTGCGCCTCATCACCCCTTCCTATAGTCTGCACGAGTTGGCCAACGACGAGCAGCTGCTTCCCAGCCAAGCGCTCATCTCCAATTTCAACGACATGAGCAGTGCCCCTGATCTCACACATGCCATCAAGATGTATTGCGCCATCGCCAAGAGCTCTTTCCGTGACGGCTGCTTTGCCATCACGCAAAAAGAAGATGCTGAAAACCGCATGGAATCGTGCCATCAGTATCTGACAGATGGTCGCAAGATATTGGAGCGTTATCGTCATCTACTTGATCAGTTGAACAAGAAAAAAGCAACAGATAGGATAAGACAAGTATTTGCCTATGGCGATGAGTTTTTGAGTAATGTCTTGGAAAAATATGCTTATAGACTCCGCGACAACATCCGCCTGAATCATCCCGAGGAGTATCCACGGCTGGAAGCACTTTTCAAAGAAGTGCTCCTCAACGAAAGGAACTACAGGGAACAGAAGGGTTACCTCTGCGTGAAGGCTGACGACGAGAAAGGCAACGAGGACTTCGTCTTCCGCGCCAGCCTGCTGAAGAAATTCACTGAGAGCGACCTTTACCTCAACGCCACCAAGCGTAAGAACACCTTCTTGGTGGAGCAAATCCTATACAGCTTGGCTGCCGGCGCCGCCATGGTGGTAGCCACGCTGTCGTCGTTCTTCTTCCAACAAAGATACGGCAACTTCACCCTGCCCTTCCTCATCGCGCTAGTGATCAGTTACATGTTTAAGGACCGCCTAAAAGACTGGTTACGCCTTATATTTGCCAAGCGTGTCAGCAATAAGGTCTTCGACACCCGGACCGATTTCCGCGTCAAGGAGAAATACATCGGCTGGAGCAAAGACAGTGTCGACTTCATCGACAGCGACAAGATCATTCCTGAAGTTATCAAGTTGCGTAGCCGCAATCCGCTCTTCGCTGAGGTAAGCGGTAAAGACGAAAAGGTGTTGCTTTATCGTAAAAAGGTACAACTCTGGCCGACAGAACTAGCCAAGGCCAGCCCTTATCCTCTTCGAGGCATCAACGATATTTTGAGGTACAACTTCACGGAATACACCCGTAAGATGGACAACCCGAGTTTCCCGCTCTCCGGCACGTGGGAGGACAACGAATACAAGCCCATCGAAGGCAAGAAAGTATACCACATCACCATCATCATACAATGCGTCTACGAAGGCATTACCGAGTACAAGCGCATAGTAGTGCGCTGTGACAGAAATGGTATAGTGAATGTGAAAGTGAGCTAATTAATTTACTTCAATAGTTGCGGAAAGCGCACAGTTTTCCGAATTCCCACCAACCATAATGGTAAATCCACCAGGCTCGACATGCCAGCCTTTTTCTTTTGAATACACAGCCAGATCACGTTCAGTAAGGTATAAGGTGACCTTCTTCGTTTCACCTTTATTAATAAACACCCTTTGGAAGCTTTTCAGCAATTTGGAAGCAGGCGCGATGCTGGCAACTTCATCACGGACATAGAGTTGGACGACTTCGTCGCCATCACAAGGGCCAACGTTTTTTACAGTGATAGAGACAAAGAAAACGCCAGGACTTTCAGGTACGCTATCAACCTTTAAGTCGCTGTATTCAAATTGTGTATAACTCAAACCATAGCCGAAGGGGAACAAAGGCTTGGAGGTTTCCTCCACATAATCGCCCGTTTGAGGTTGAGAGTAATAGACAGGAATTTGTCCCACCGAACGCGGAATGGAAATCGGCAGGCGGCCAGCGGGATTGTAGTCGCCCCAAAGGATGTCAGCTAAGGCAGAGCCGCCCTCCATACCAGGATACCATATGGTCATTAGGGCATTTGACTTTTCGGCGGCGAGGTTCATGTCCAAAGGACGACCTTGGATATAGACCGTCACGACAGGCTTTCCGGCCTCGTAGATGCGTTGCATCAGTTCCTCTTGCTTACCTAAAAGTTTTAATGTGGAGCGGTCGTAACCTTCGCCACAGTCCATATCGGAAAAGAATTCATTGACGATGGCGGCACCCGTTTCCTCATAGCTTGTCTTGAAATCACGAGCGGAAGAACCACCAACCACAAGCACCACCACATCAGCGGCTTTGGCAATTTTCACTGCCTCATCAATGTCGGTGTCGTTCTCATCACGCACGGCACAACCTTTGGCGTAAGTCACCTCTGCCCTGCCCTTTTCGCGTATGCCTTCGAGCATGGTCACGATGCGGTCGGGATCCTGCGGTGCGGTGTAGTCGCCAAGTTGGTTGTACATATTGTCGGCATTCGGTCCAATGACGGCCACTTTTTTAATCTGTTCGCCGAAAGGCAAAACGCCATCGTTTTTCAGCAAAACGGCTGATTCCAAAGCCACTTGCTTGGCCAATTGTGCGTTTTCTTTCATGCCCACTTTCGATTCGGCCAATGCTTCGTCAACGTATGGGTTTTCAAACAGTCCAAGGTCGAATTTCAGTTGTAAGACATGGCGCACTGCGCGGTCAATGTCGGCTTCGGATACGAGACCTCGCTGCAAGGCTTCTTTCAGATAGCCACCATAGTTGTAACCGCCCAAGTCGAT
>DBXU01000078.1:0-137 GCA_002310075.1 Bacteroidales bacterium UBA1204
AACCGCGAGAAGCAAGGCTTGCCGGCATTGAGCGAAGACGAGATGCTGGTCGAGCTGTTCCAAGAGGTGCAGGACATCTGGCCGAAACTCGGCAACCCGCCTTTGGTGACGCCGTTCAGCCAATATACCAAGAACAT
>DBXU01000078.1:326-604 GCA_002310075.1 Bacteroidales bacterium UBA1204
CAAGACGACGAAGAGCTCTTCGAGTTCGCCATGCACGAGAAGCAATACCGTGAGTACAAATCGGGTGAAGCCAAGCGTCGTTTCAACCAAGAACTGGAAGCCAAGATGAAAGCTAAGTTTGAGAAGGCTGGCGGCGAAGCCAAGATTCCGGACTTGCGCGCCTTGCGTCATCCCAACGCCGAACCTGTCGTCGCCCCTGTAAGCGGCATCGTGATGTGGGAAGTCGACTTCGACGACAAGAGCATCGCTCCTGCCCCTGGCAAGACCTACAAGGAAGG
>DBXU01000078.1:613-18219 GCA_002310075.1 Bacteroidales bacterium UBA1204
GAACACGGCATGGAGCCCGTCTACGCCCTCTGGTCTGGCAAGATCGTCGAAGCCACGGCCGAACAAGGCAAACGCGTTACCAAGGGTGAGACAATCGCTTTCATAGAAAAATAAGACTGGCACGGAAATTGATAAATGCCGTCTGGTTCAAAAACAGAAAACAAACCTATTCAATAATTGTTTAACCTAAATTATTAAAAAAATGAAAAAATTATTCTTAGTCTTAGCTCTTGCCTTTGCAGGCATCTTCACTGCTAATGCACAAGTATGGGTCGGCGGCGGCCTGGGTGCAAGTGTTCAAAAAAACTACACTCATTTCTCCATCGCCCCTGAGATTGGCTATGCCATCAACAACCAATGGCAAGTAGCTCTTGGTGCTGGCTACGGTTTCACACAGACCAAGACCGATGTGCTCGGAGAAACTGTCACCCATAACACCAACACGCTGGCTCTTCAGCCTTACGTTCGTTACGTTGCCACCACCGTTGGTAAGTTCTCTCTGTTTTTCGACCTTTGCGGTGATTTTGGTCTGCTTGACGATGCTCGCGACTATGCTGTGACAATCCAACCCGGTATTGCATGGATGGCTACCGACCATTGGACTGCTGCTTTCCGTTTCGGCAAAGTCGGTTACGACCACAACTTCTATGGCACCGATGGTTTCTTGCTGAACTGTGACCTTGCCGCTCCGCAGATCAGATTGTATTACAACTTCTAATATTTAGAAATATCGACAAGAAGAAAGCCGCTTTAAGAGCGGCTTTCTTTTTGTTTATGGTACCCGTTGATATACCGTCGCCACACGGCTCACATTGTAAACCTTCATCGTAATAGTGTCTTTTTTCTTCTCTGAGGGGAACTTCACACTCGGGTCTATATTGCCGAAGCCACCGAAAGCTTTGTCGTCGGAGGTGAGGATGATGCGATAATCGCCCGTTTGCCTAACGGGAATCTCATAATCGGGAATGGAATGCGGTCCCCAGTTGAAGACAAAAATCAAGTTGCCACGCTCGTAGACAACAGTTTTGTTCTCCTCATCAGCATAAAGCATCCATGCAGGTGGAGCCTGCATTACGTTGTAACATTTGACGAAATCGAGCATAGCCTTGTCAAAGGCACCCATGAAACGGTATTTCAGGTTTTCATTGTCCACCAAAGACCACTGGCGACGAGCATAATGGTAACTCCAGTCGTTGTCGAGGCGTGGGAAATCGATCCACTCAGGATGGCCAAACTCGTTGCCCATGAAGTTGAGCCAAGCCTCTCCACCCAAGGTGATGGTGAAGAGCCGTATCATTTTGTGCAGGGCGATGCCACGGTCAACGGTCATGGATGGAGTATCCATGCTCATGGCGGTATACATCTCCTTGTCCATCAAGCGGAAAGCGATGGTCTTGTCGCCCACCAGCGCTTGGTCGTGCGACTCGGCATAGGCCACTGTCTTGGTCTGCGGCAGGTGGTTGGTCATGGTGAAAAAGAAATGCTTCATGTTCCACTGCTCCTCGGGCTCATCCTTCAGCACCTTAATCCAGAAGTCGGGCAGCCCCATACCCAAGCGGTAATCGAAGCCCATACCACCTTCGGCAATGGGGTTGCAGAGGCCTGGCATACCACTCACATCCTCTGCAATGGTGATGGCTTTCGGATTCAGCTCATGGCACAGTGTGTTGGCCAGCTGCATATAAGTGACTGCATCAGCATCCACATTGTCGCCAAAGTATTTCTCAGGAGCATCAAAGGATGTCCCAATACCATGGTCAAGATAAAGCATCGAAGTCACGCCATCAAAACGGAAGCCGTCGAAACGGAATTCCTCCAACCAATAGCGAACATTAGAGAGTAGGAATTGCAGCGTCTCCTCTTTGCCGTAATTGAATAGCTTGGAATCCCAGAGGTCATGGTTGCCACGTGGACCAGGATGCAGGTATTGGCTGTCGGAACCATCGAATAGATTGATGCCTTCGCGGATGTTCTTCACCGTGTGGGAATGCACAAGGTCCATGATGACCAGCATACCCATACCGTGAGCCGTGTCGATGAGCTCCTTCAGCTCCTCGGGCGTACCGAAACGCGAACTCGGCGCGAAGAAATTGGAAACATGGTAGCCGAACGAGCCATAATACGGATGTTCGGCGATGGCCATGAGTTGGATGGCATTGTATCCATCCGCCTTGATGCGAGGTAGAATGTTTTGAGTAAACTCCTTGTAAGTCCCTACCCTTTCCTCTTCTTGAGCCATGCCGACATGCGTCTCATAAATCAACAACGGCTCGCCCTTCAGCTGAGGCGCTGCGTATCTATATGTATAAGGTGTTGGAGGGCTCCAGAATTGTCCAGCAAAATCCTTGTTGCCTTCGTCTTGAATCACTCGCTTGATATATACAGGAATACGTTCATGCTCCCCAATCTGCGACTGCACCAACACCTTCAGCTTGCTTCCATGCACAAGCCTATCGGCAAACTCGCTGTCGGGCAGAAAAATCTCCCACAGGCCAGCACCTGCCAGTTCTAAAGGATACTCATAGCGATTCCAATTATTGAAATCGCCCATCAGCGAGAGATAATGTGCAGCAGGTGCCCATTCGCGGTACCACCAGCCATGACGACGCTTGTCATAGTTAAAGCCCAGAAACTCGTGTGCCGTAGCGAAAGTCTTGAGGCTGCCGTAACGGCCGATGATACCACGTAGCCGATCCTCATAGCGGTTGTGGCGATTCTCCACCGCCTTGCTAACGGGCTCGAGCCAAGGGTCGTTTTTTACTAGAGGAAGCATAGCATAGTCCTTTTGAATAATGCAAAAATATCAAAATCTCCTCAACTCCAATTCCAATCGTTTTGGAAAACAATCTTACCCGTATTCAAGTCAATGACTTTGACTTCAGAAGCAGCCAAGTGCACTGGCACCACCTCCGAAGCGAAGTCATTCATGTCGAACTCATTGGCTTTGCTTCGGCCCATCAAGGCCAAGGCATCGTGTGGAATCTTTACTTCCACATCGCGGGTTTCACATCGGTGGAAGTTGGCAACCACCAGAAGGCGTTCCTCATCGGTAAACCGCAAGAAGGCATAAACAAACTGCGGGTCGAAATTGGCATACCAAGGATTGCACCACATCAGGTCATAGAACTTGCCTTCGCCGATGGCAGGATGCTCATCCCTGAAATGCAACAGCTTGCGATAATAATCAAACAGTTTCCTCTGTGACTCATCAAACCCACCACCATCGAATTTGCCTCCATTCATCCATTTCTGGTGATGCGGCATCTGACAATAATCAAAGATGGAGGTGCGGCCATCATCGCCGCTGTAACCCACTTCACCAGTGGCGTCTTCCCCACTTTCCTGGCCGTTGTAAACCATAAATGGCCCTATATTCATCAAAGCGGAAACGGCTACAGAAGGCAAAGCGGCGAAGGCATTCCCGACAAACTGTGGCGAAGCCAGACGCTTCTCGTCGTGGTTCTCCATGAAACGCAGCATACGATCATCCAAATCATGCAAATCCTTCCAAACTTGGCTGATTTCCTTTGCCTCGTGTCCTTGGCAAAGCACACGCTCCAAGGTGTTGTACAAGCCGACCTTGTCATAAAGATAATCGAAACCTGCATCCAAGAAAGGCTGATAAAGTTCCGGCTGATATATCTCGGCAATCATCAAAGGCTGGTAGTCTTTCCTTAAATGCCCAATCGCCCACTGCCAAAAAGCGACAGGCACCATCTCAGCCATGTCTACACGGAAACCATCAACATTCTTGCTGCACCAGAATCGAAGGATCTCAAGCATCTTTTCCCACGTGTCATGCTCATCGTAGTTCAGTTTCACTGTGTCGTACCAGTCATTGATACTTGGATTGGGGGTAAAGACATTGTTACCCGTCGCCTTGGCGGGGAACTCCTCATATGGCTGTTCCGAAATTCTTCTTGGCGACACAAAGGCCTGTCCATCACAATAATAGAAATTGCAAGGATCGAAGCCTTTGTTCTGACGTGCCAAGTGATTGGGGATGAAGTCTATGATCACCTTCATCCCTTTATCATGGATGCGGTTGACCAACTGTTCAAAGTCGGCCATCGTGCCCAAATCGGGGTCGACGGCATGATAATCGATGACCGCATAAGGAGAACCAGCCCTTCCTTTGGTGATGTCCGGGTGAGTGCCCGTGCTTTCCGAAGCGTGTTCCAAGATGCCCGTCAACCAAATGTGGGAGAATCCCAAATCTTTAATAGCCACAAGTGCCACATCGTCAACATCCTTGAAAGTGCCGCAACCATTTTCAGCCTTGCTACCATCCAATCGGAACTCGGTTTGCTTGTTGCCAAAAAGTCGAGGGAAGAGTTGATAGATATTCATTTTTCCATTTTTGATGGGGTAAAAATACGAATTTCCATTAAAAATGTGTAATCTTGCATCATAAAATTTCAAACACTCGGGATCATGAAACACCGTTTTTTGTATTTCATCGCCTTGATGCTACTATCTAATCTTTTACAAGCCCAAGTGCAACCCACATGGGAATCCATCAACGAACGTGGTTATCCACAGTGGTTCTCCGACGCCAAGTTGGGCATTTTCATCCATTGGGGCGTGTATTCCGTACCAGCTTGGGCCAGCCTTGAAGGCTATGCCGAATGGTATTACCGTGGTCTGATGACCAACGATGACCGTAAGGATTTCCAAGAACGCATCTATGGCAAGGACTTCAGATACGAAGACTTCGCTCCAATGTGGGAAGCCGAGCTATGGAACCCAAACGAGTGGGCTGATTTGTTCAAGAAATCGGGAGCGAAATATGTGCTCTTGGTTTCGAAGCACCACGATGGCTTTTGTCTTTGGCCAAGCAAATATGCGCCTGGCTGGAACTCCGTTGAGGTCGGACCTCACCGCGACATCTGCGGTGAACTGACCGAAGCCGTTCGCAAAAAAGGCCTCAAGATGGGCTTCTACTACTCCCTGCCCGAGTGGAAAAGCGACATCCACCGCTGGTACGTCGACCCCGACGAGAACATTGGTACTTATGTCGACACGCACATGATTCCGCAGTTCAAAGAACTCGTCACCAAATACAAACCCACCGTCCTTTTCACCGACGGTGAATGGCGCAACAGCGCTGAGCAATGGCACGCCACCGAACTCATCTCTTGGTACTACAACACCGTGGGCGGGGATGCCATCGTCAACGACCGCTGGGGCGATGGACAACAACACGGCTTCCGCACACCTGAATACAGCGCAGGCATCACCCTTACCGACCGTCCTTGGGCTGAATGCCGTGGCTTGGGTCGCTCGTTTGGCCTCAATCGCAACGAGCCTTTGGAAAACTATATGACCTCCGACGAACTCATCCGTCATTTCTGCGTCCTCGTGGCGGCTGGCGGCGGCATGACACTCAATGTGGGTCCTGCCGCCGACGGCAAAATCCCACTGCTACAACAAGAGCGACTTTTAGAACTCGGCAAGTGGCTCGATATCAATGGTGAAGCCATCTATGGCACACGTCCTTACAAGAAATTCTACGAGATGAAACTCGTCACAATTTCGCGTATTGACTCAATAATTGACTTTGACTGGAAGCGCAACTCGCCCGACCCCGCCATCAGCTGCGACCATTTCCAGGCGCATTGGCAGGGCGTGTTCACCTGTCCGGATGACAACTACATCTTTGAGATTCAAACGGATGACCAGGCAAGATTGCTCATCGACGATCAGGAAGTTATCTGGGATGCCCGTAAACAACCGTGGAGCTCAATTCATCTTTCTGCCGGACAACATAAGATTGGGGTGTTTTACGTGGAAAACGATCTTGAGGCTACCATCCACCTCTATTGGTCGTCACCGACAATGCCCAAGCAGTTAATGGACGGCTTTCGCATGGGAACCATGTTACCTGCTCAGGGACTTAAAGCCTCCTACATCTGTGAGCAGCCCAGCGTTTGCTACACCCAAGGCAAAGACGCCCTCTATGCCATCGCTCTTGATTATCCTGAAGACCAATTGGTGTTGAACGTCGACAAGCCAGCCGATGATATGAAAGTAACGCTGTTAGGTTGCCCAAAGGTTTTGCCTTGGAAATATCAAGATGGGAAACTTTACATCGACACTAGCGGACTGAAGCACAACGACATCCGCAGCACGGCAGCTTGGGTGTTCAAGATGAAATGAAAAAAGCGGCGATTGCCGCTTTTTTGTCTTAGTCCGTCAATTCTTTTATGCCTTGGTAGCCCAAGATTCGGTCCGTTCTTTTAGGTACTCGCTTGATATAAAAGCGCTCATCCTCCTGAACAAACTTGAAATGCAACATGTCGCCCTGTGGAAAACAGTCAATAGTCTTATTGCGTCGCCATTGCGACTGATAGGAAAAATCAGACGTCTTGACAAAGGTGATTCTCTTTCCTCCTTTGATGATACTGTTGTTGAAGCCATCGAAATAGTTGCGGTTCCCCCATTTACCTACAAAATGCTCTGGGTTTTTCAAGTCATGCACATAAACACGAAACTGTTTGTCGGTTTTAGGTTGGACCTCAAGGACTTTTTGAAGAATGACTTTCTCACCTAGAACCACCTCCAGATACAACCATTGAAAACGGTTGCCCATATTCTCCCATATCGGAGTGAAGTGCGCCATGGCCGTCGTCGAATCATTCACGATGACCGTATAATCACCTTGGATGGTGCGGTAGAATTGTTTAGCATCGTTTTCCGTATATTTTTGCGCAAAACCACTAAATGCTAACAGGATAGCGACCAATATCAAAAAGACTTTCTTCATATTATGATCTCTTTTTTCTCAATTTAGAACGACAAGGTAAGACCCAAAGCCGGCATGATGGGGAGCTGGTGCACCACATCACTGGTGACGATATTGACATAAAACACATTCTTGCGATTATAGACATTCGTCACACTAAAGTCAGCCTCAAGCATCACGTTCTCTGTAAAATAGAATTTACGCTTTACATCCAAGTCAAGACGGTGATAGGTAGGCAAGCGCTTCGAATTGAGTTCGCCATAAAGCACGCCCAAATCCCCATTGGTGATGGTGAAATCGGAATTCAAACCATCTTGGAAAGAATAGTGCTCGTAGAAGCCTTGTACTGGCGTGAAGGGGAATCCGCTACCAAAGTTCCAGCGTCCACCGATTTCCCATTGGCGTTTCGAACCCGCCGTATAGGTCAAAATCAGGTTTACATTATGGCGGCGATCGAAATGGGGAGGATATTCCACAATCATAGTGCCATCCTCAACTGCTTTTTCGTACTCTCTCGTCACAAAGCCCAAAGCGTAAACGGCCCAAACATACCAATGTTTGTCTTCGTATTTCATGGAAACATCAAAGCCATAAGCCTTGCCTTTCTCAACTGTAAAGTCTTTCTTCAGCAAATCGGGGACAAGCGTGTTTTGAGGTGTATCGGCATACAACTTATTGCGATTGATATTGGTCAGTTGGGTAAAGTCTTTCAAATACCCTTCCACATTCATAGTCAAATTGTTGCCAAGATCAATCTCACTGCCCAAGATGAAATGGTTGGCTTTCTGGAGGAAAGAGGTGACCTTTTCTCCATTATAGGTACTCGGGAGGTTGTCGATGCCCGACAAAAAGCCGTAAAACAGGTTCACCACATCACGATCGCTTGTGGCAGCGACAAAATTTTGGGAATACTTACCTACTGCTGCTTTCAGGCGGAAACGTTCACCAACGTTGTATTTCATGGCCAAGCGGGGCTCAACTGAGAAATCAGGCAATGAAGCATACCATTGCAGGCGCAGGCTCGGCTCCAACAGGAAGTCACCCAGCACAGCCTTGAACTTTGCATAAGCACCAATTTCTGTGGAGTTCACTTTTTGTGCGATTTTGTTGCCGCCATACAAGCTGTAAGTCTCATAATCGGTGGTATAGCCTAACATCTCGACACCATATTTCAAAGTGTGCTTTCCCATAAACTGGCTGAAATCGAAGCCCATGTTAAAGCCGTTGATCTTGCTGTAACGGTCAGGGTTGTCAACTTCTTTCATGCGAGAAGTATAACTCGAATAAGCGATGTTACCCTCAATCATAACCGGCGACTTACCTGGAATGACCAAGAAATTGGTACCACCTCCAAACGAATTCCATCCAAAGTCCGACAACGACATGTAATTGTTCACCTGGTCGTTGAATGAGAAGCCGAACAGGTTCACCTTACTGCCATTAGGAGCGTTGAGCGAAACCTTACCATAAATATCTTGGAAATTGAAAGGCAATCCCGTCTCAGAGGCATATTTATAAAGATACTTACTAGTTTGTTCCAAATAGGAGTTCTTGGCAGAAATGATGAACGAAGCGGTTGCATCATCAGGATTCTTGGCTTTTTTCAGAGGACCTTCCACCATCACCTTAGCACCGAAGCAGCTAGCGCCTATCTTACCCGATAAGCGTTTCTTGTTGCCATCACGGGTAGATATGTCCATAATGGAAGAAATACGACCGCTATATTCTGCGCCAAAGCCTCCAGTGAAAACATCAGCGTTGCGGATGATATCGGTGTCGAAAACCGAGAACAGTCCGATGGAGTGGAATGGATTGTAGACCACCATACCATCCAGCAACACTTTATTTTGAATGGGCGATCCACCACGAATATAAAGCTGTCCACCTTGGTCTCCCGTAAAAATGACACCTGGGACAACTTGCAAGTATTGGGCGAAGTCAGCCTGACCGCCAATGGTAGGAATCTTCGTGATGGTTTTGGGAGTCACACTGATTACCGATGTTTTGGTCTCGGTACGGGCTTCTATCTTCTCAGCAGTAACCGTCACCACGTCAAGTTTTTGGCTCGTTTCCTTCAAGAAGAACTTCCGGTTGATGGATTGTCCCTTTGACAGGCTCACTGGCTCAGAAATGGTGTCATAGCCCACGCAGGTAATCAACAAGGTATAGTGTCCGTCGGGGATACGGTTAATGTTGAAGAAACCATTTTCATTCGTCGAGCCACCATACGTTGTACCTTTCAAATACACATTGGTGAACATCAAAGGCTCTCCCGTCGATTCCTCGTAGACAAAGCCTTTCACACTATTGTCTTGAGCAAAAGCCGGAATAACGAAAACTAGAAACAGGAAAGAGAGGATAATAGATCTGGTAAGATGACGCATACTCATGTTGCTTACGTATTGTTTATTTGTTATTTCCAAAGATTCAATGCCACCGGGCAAAAGAATTTGCAAATATAACAAATTATCTTGAACGTCTTGCAAATACCGCTAAAAATTCGAAAAAAAGCGGCATGAGACACCTTACAGGATCCATTCCTACTTAGTCGAAGTCAAACAGGTCGTAGTCGAACACATCCCACCAATGCTTGACGGAGCTAACCCAACTGGAAGGATGTCGTTGCGCATAATCCTTTGCTTCGTTTTGATAGAGCAGGACCCCAACGCCCAGCAAAACTATAAGCAGGACAGCCCTTAACCATTCTTTCACAGGAAGTATCACCACACCCAAAAAGATGAGTAATAAAGGCCAAAGCTTATAGGCTACATGCCAATTGAAATCAATCACATCGAGAGAGGCAAGCAAGGCTACTACACCCACAAAAAGGATGATGATGCCAAGGAATAGGTTTCTGCTTTTCATGACTTTTTACTATTAAACGGAACGATAAGGAATAAACCGAACAAAATAAGAACTATAGGCCAAATCGTGTGCCAGTTGACATCTGGAACATAGTAGTGCAGCAGTCCTAACACGCCCATGCCAATCAAAATCAATCCAGCGATAAGTCCACCTTTGCTAGGTTTGTACTTCACCATATCGGTGTTGCTTTCAGATGCCTCGGTTGTTCCGTCAGGAGAAACCACGTAGCTGGCGCCTTTTTGCTCTACGCGACCGGCTGGCATGACAATCCATAGCAGAATGTAAATCCAAAAGCCTGTGCTAAAGACAAAGAAAGCGATGGCGAAAAGCAGCCTGACCAAGGAGGCGTCGATGTCGAAATAGTTGGCCAATCCGGAGCAAACGCCGCCGATGACTTTGTTTTGTGTGTCTCTTTGAAGTTTCTTGTTGTTTTCCATTTTCGTTTTAGTTTTTAAAGGTTTAACATCCTTTTCAATACAAAAATAGTGCAATTTTTTCTTCTGTCATGCAAAAAAGGAGGGTTGCAACGTTGCAGGCAACAAAAAAAAGGCGATGCCCCAGCATCGCCTTTGATCTTTTTGTATGACAGCTTTATTTTCTAACCACAAACTTTTCGGTCTTCACGGCTTGGCCGTTCACCTTCAAGTTGCAGAAATAGATGCCTTCGGCGAGATCGTCGACCGAAAGGGTTGCTTGACCCTGCAAGCTGGTCAGTTCTTGGCTCTTCACTTCCTGGCCGAGCAGGTTGTATACGGACACAGAAGCCTTGCCTGCTTTTGTAAGCTGGTAGTTAAAACGCACCACCGATGAAGCAGGGTTAGGATAGGCACGACCTAAGACAACCGAGTTTTCATTGACGTTTTCTGAAGTATTGTAGGCAATAATGACAGAAACGCGCTCATCAGGATGCCTATCGTCATAAGCATAGTACTTGACGAAAGCTTTATCCGTCGGAGAAGTTGGCATGAAATGGGAAGCAAAATCACCCGGCGCAGAGACGGCACCCGCTGCCAAAGCCACTGACCCACTCACGTTGACAAATGGAGCAAAGCACATGCCCCAGCAGAAGTAGAGCGAACCCTCTGGCGCATCGATGATTTCTCGTTCAATTATGACATTCAAGTCGGCGCCCGAAATGTTACGGAGTTGCATCTCCTGGATGTACTCTCCATAATCGGAATTGAAATCGTTGCAATACACCGTCTGGCCGTCGGCAAGTACTTCGCCCTCCAACTCGAATTGAAGGGACTGGGCAGAAACACAAGCTACCAAAGCTGTGAAAACAAAAGTAAAGATAGATTTTTTAATCATATTTCTGATGTTTATTCTTTGATTCTATTTCAACTTGCAAAAATGCAAAACTTTTTCTAATCACGCAACAAAAATATTGCCATTTTTTGAAAAATATCTACTTTTGTGCTGAAAACATCAAATAAAACTCGTAATGAAAAGATTAACCATCATTATGGCATCGCTTCTGATGCTCGTCACCTTGAAACTCAACGCGCAAAACGAACGTCTGCTATTGCTTGAAAGCTTCACCAACACTGGTTGTGTCCCTTGTGCCCAATACAACCCTACCATGGATGCACTCATTGCAAACAACCTTGACAAGGTTGTGGCCATCAAATACCACGTTAATTGGCCTTCCTCATCCGATCCGATGTATCTTCATAACACGGCTGAAAACGGAGCACGTACCAACTATTATAACGTCACATCTGTTCCACATGTTGTTGTCGATGGCAACCGTTTCACAGGTAACTCTGGAACCATCAATCAAAGCATCATCGACCAGCTGCAGACGCTCGAATCGCCATACGAGTTGCGCCTCAGTTATGAGTTGGACGAAGCCAGCAACACTATAACCGTCCACGTATTAGGCCGTACCTCATCAGCCATCGAAGGCAATTTGAGACTCTATGTGGCCGTCATCGAAAAAGAAATCCATTTCAACTCTGCCCCCGGGCCCAATGGCGAACGCGATTTCTACGATGTAATGAAGAAAATCCTGCCCTCGTCTTCCGGCACCAGTCTCGGCAGCGTAGAAGCTGGCGATTATTTCGCCTACACTTTCAAGTGGGAATGGGCCAACGTGTATAATGTCGACCAATTAGACGTCATTGCTTGGGTGCAAAACTACAACACAAAAGATGTGTATCAAGCTTGTAGGTCGAGCGAAAGTGTTACTCCTTATTACGCCAACGAAGCTGCTGTGAGCAACATCAGCAATATGAAAAAAACCAACTGCAGCGGCGAAGCCGAGCCCAAAGTCGTATTGTCCAATAACGGCAGCAACACGCTGAACGCTGCCGAATTGGAAGTATTCGTTAATGACGAGTTGTTGAAGACCGTCAACTGGAGCGGCAACCTAGCCACTTTTGAATCAGAGACCGTCGATTTAGGAGGGATCTCCTTCCCAGTCGAAGACGAAAACACCTTGGAAGTAAAGATCAAGAGCATCAATGGCGGTGATGACGAAGCCAGCAACAACGACCTTGCCTCTTTTGGATTCAAAGGCTCGCCCGAAACCATCGGCAAAGTGCTGAAGCTCACCATCCGCACGGATGCCAACCCGCAAGAAACCACATGGAAAATCACCAACCTTTCGACAGGCGAAGTCGTCCTTGAAGGCGGGCCTTACGAACAACCCACCACCATGTACACTGAAACCATAGAGATCACAGGCGATGGCTGTTACGATTTCACCATCTATGATGCTGGCGGAAACGGATTCGGCACTGGTGGACTCTACGGGATGAAAGCAGGTAGCACCACGCTGTTCTCTGGCAACAGCTTTGGCGACAGCGAAAGCAATGAATTCTCCTATGAAGTAACGGCCGATGCGAACGAGTACCTCGACCAAAACGTCAGCATCTACCCCAACCCTACTGATGGCCTACTCAACATCATTAGCCAAGACAAGCTACATGTCAGCATATACAACATGGCTGGGCAATGCGTCTACGAAGGCTATTGCGAAGGCTCGCAGAAAATCGACATGAGACGTTTCGGCAGTGGCGTTTACGCCGTCAAAGTCGGCAGTGAGACACAAAGGGTTGTGGTAAAGTGATGCTCCAGTACCATCATTTCGACACCCTCGATTCCACCAACGCCTACCTGCAAAGAAAGCTGTCGGAATGCGACATCCGAGATTGGGTGGTCAGTACCGACGAACAGACTGCAGGTAAAGGCATGGGCAACAACGGCTGGGAAAGTGAGGCTGCAAAGAACCTCACTTTCTCTTTAGCCGTGGACATGGGTTTCTTGCCCGCCGAAAGGCAATTCCTTCTTTCTGAAGCGGTGCCGCTTGGCATCATCGAAGTGTTGGACACATTCTTGCCCGCCGAAAAGCTTAGCATCAAATGGCCTAACGACATTTATTACAGCAACCGAAAACTAGCGGGAATCCTCATCAACAGCACCATCAAAGCCAATATGATGGACGTTTCCATCATCGGCATCGGACTGAATGTCAACCAAATGAAATTTCAGGATTGGCCGACGCATCCAATTTCATTGAAGTTAATCTCGGGTATGGATTATGATTTACAACTTCTTTTGAAACAAATCGTTGAGCATGTCAAAACAAAGGTGGAGCTGCTAAAGAGCAACCCCACCGCTATTGAGCACGCCTATTTGGAACGGTTGTTCCGCTATCAAACCTGGGCGGATTATGTAGTTGACGGAAAAACCCTTCGGCTTTTCATGACGGGAATAGACAGTTTCGGGAGGCTACAACTCGTTGACGAGCAACAGCAATTGCATTCTTTCGAAATCAAACAAATCAAGTTTTTGATTTAATTCCACTTGTCGCTCCAGGCCTGCTGGTCTTTACGCCATTCCTTCAAGGATTGCACATCCTCCTCGGTAACGTATTTCTCTTCAACTGCCTTCTGAATCAAAGTCTCATAGTTCGACAAAGTGACCAGCTGACATTCTTTCTCTTCAAAGTTTTTCTTGGCAAGTTCCATCTGATAGGTAAAGATGGCCACCATGCCCTTCACCTCGGCACCAGCCTCACGCAAAGCATCAACAGCCAAAAGGCTCGACTTGCCTGTGGAGACCAAGTCCTCGATGACCACCACCGACTGACCTGGGGTTAACACACCCTCGATTTGGTTCTGCATGCCATGCGACTTCTTCTCGGATCGCACATACACAAAAGGCAGCCCTAATTCCTGTGCCACCAATGCGCCTTGGGCGATGCCACCCGTGGCCACACCCGCAATCACATCAGGCTTACCGTAGTTTTGCATGATTTTCTCCACAAACTGTTGGCGGATATAGGTACGCACAGCAGGATAGGAAAGCGTGACACGGTTGTCGCAATAAATAGGGCTTTTCAGTCCGGACGCCCAAGTGAACGGAGCCTGGGGGCTTAGCTTCACGGCCTTGATCTGAAGGAGATGCTGGGCCAATGTCAATGCTGAATCTTCGTATTTCATGGTTGTTGAGCTTTGTCGTGACTTATTTTGTATCTTTGTCGCTTGAAAACAAATAAACTGACTGCAAATGTACAAGATTTTTCAAGAAAACAAAGCACTGGTTTTCCCAAAAATTGACGGCAATACATTGAATTTTGACGCAACGCCCCAAGAATCCGACAGATACGATGCCGACCTCTTATGCAATTTTTTGCCTGAATGGTTCAATGACCGTGACCCTGGCGACACTTTCATCCATGAAATAAGCGAAAACGCCGTAGCTTTAGCCTTAAATGAGACCTTCAGAATGGCCCCTGCTGCTGGCGGCATCATCATGAAAGACGGTAAATTCGTCAGCATCGTGCGCAAAGGCATTCCCGACCTACCTAAAGGTCATATAGAGAAAGGTGAGACACCAGAAGCCGCCGCTTTGCGTGAAGTGGAGGAAGAGACAGGCATTGGCAACTTGAAGATCGTCAAGGCCTTGCCAATCACATGGCATTGCTATGTAGAGCACGAAGAGTGGACGCTGAAACCGACCTACTGGTACCTGATGAGCACTTCAGAAAACATTCAGCCCAAACCGCAGACCGAGGAAGGTATTACCGAGATAAAACTAACTGGGAATGAGGCAATTGAAGACTTCTTGAGAAACACCTACCGTTCCACCAGTGAAATTCTCGGAAAAGAATTGCGCCAAATCGTGACAAAGTGATACTTTTGCAGCCGATTTCAAATCAAACGAAATGAAAAGAATAGCCGTATTTCCCGGTTCCTTCGACCCCATTACTTTGGGTCACCGTTCCATCGTATTGAGAGCTCTCCCCATGTTCGACGAAATCTATGTCGCCGTCGGCATCAACATGGAGAAACGTTCCACTTTTGAATTGAAAGACCGCATCAAATGGTGCAAGGCCGTATTCAAAAACTATCCGCAGGTGAAAGTAGAGAGCTACGAAGGCCTCACCGCTGACTTCTGCAAAAAAGTGGGTGCCAACACCATTATTCGCGGCCTACGCTGTGGCAGCGACTTCGAATACGAGAACATGATCGGCCATGCCAACAAGCGCCTGCACCCTGAGCTGGAGACCATCTTCCTGCTGACCGAAAGCGAGCTGGTAGGCGTGTCGTCGAGTGTCGTCCGCGACATCTACAAGAACGGCGGTGACACTTCCAAGTTCCTGCCCAAAGAGGTGAAGCTGCCGAAAAGGCAATAATTCTGCTCCCGTTTCGTTTTCAGTACATGAAACGAAAGATTGTTACATTGTTATTATCCCTGCTCTTCCTTACGGCAAACGCCCAAAATGTGACGATTACAGGAAGGAGCAATAAAGCCAACACTTTGATGCGGCTCTTCGCGTACGAAGACCTCGTCAACGAAACCGGCATTCTCCTTGCCCAAAGGCAGACCGATACCCAAGGGCATTTCATTCTGGAAGGAAGCATTAAGCAAATCACACCTGCCCGAATCTATGTCGGGCTTGAATATGTCGACCTCATCCTCTCTCCTAATGCCACCTACGACATAGAAATCATTGTGCCTGAACAACAAGAGAATGTTTCCTATTTCGAAAAAGAGCTGCCGACCATACGCGTAAAGCGCGCCACCGACCAAGGCATCTACCGCCAGATCATCTATTCCGAAGAGATCATCAACGGCTATATGATGGAGCATTTCAATCAGATCTACCGTGGTCGGCAAGTTCGCTATATCGACTCCATCCAGAAAGCCATCAACCATGAGGTGCCTGACATCAAGTCGGACTATGTGAAAAACCACAACCGATACAAAATCGCCGCTATCAAATTAGGCATCAGCACCGATGGCGGCAAAAGAGTCATCAAGGACTACTACGACGGTCAGCCTGTACTCTATACACAAAGTGCTTACATCGACCTATTCAAGGAACTGTTTGACGGCTACTTCAACAGCTCGGCCTACGACAGCCATCTGTTGAACGATGCTTTTGCTGAAGGGCCGGGGCCTTTCAAAAGATACCTAGACACAGACCCTTTCATGGCGAAAAATCCTCGTCTTGCAGAACTCATCACGATCTACAACTTACAGAAGCTCTGCTTTGGAGACCGAAACACAAGCCGTCTTGCCAAGGACCATCTGAATTATCTCAAGAGCCAAACCAAATATGCTGAGCACAAGACTGTAATCAATGACTTCTTCACGAATCTCAATCGCCTTGCTCCAGGCACACCTGCCACTGACTTCACCTTGAAAGGCAGCGACGGCAAAGAAGTGAGCCTTTCAGATTACAAGGACCGCTTGGTGCTGCTGCAATTTGTCGACGGTGTCTCTGCCGTTAGCGAGCATCAGTTCTCTGAGTTGAGAACCCTTCATAACCAATGGCAAGACACGGTGCAAATCATCACTATTGCCACTCACAGCAAGATGTCTCTCTACAAGAAGCAGTTTGAAGAGAAGCGCCAAGACTGGCCCCTCCTCGACCTCGGCGACAATATTCTATTACTTGAAGCGTATAATGTGCGTACTTTCCCCGAATATATCCTTATTACTAAAGGCAGCAAAATCGGATTAGCACCCGCACCGAGCCCAGAACGGTATTTGGAGGAAAGAGTAAGAGGTCTTTATCGGAAGTAAGGCTATCTTTTTCTGACTTTTTGTCGTATTTTTCCCACCATTCACGGAAAAACCCTACCTTTGCACGAAATTTGCGCAAGCCGCAATCATCTAATTGTAAATTATCAATTTTCAACTATCAATTTCAAATAAATGGGATTTCTTAAGAAACTCTTTGGCGACAAGGCCTCACGTGACAACAAGGCCCTCGAACCCATACTTCAAAAGACACTCAAGGCTTACGACGAAATTGTCAAACTCGACATCGACAGCCTGAGACATAAGACACAAGAATTCAAAGAATACATCAAGAACAAGACTGCCGCCGAGGTGGCCGAAATCGCCGAGCTGAAAGCCAAGGCCGAAGCTAACCCCGACATGGACCCCGACGAGAAGGAAAAGCTCTACAATCAAATCGACAAGTTAGAGAAACAAGAGCTCGACCATATCGAAGAAGCATTAAATGAGATTCTTCCCGAGGCGTTCTCCGTGGTGAAGGCCGCTGCCAAATACTTCTGCGAGCATGAGACCGTGGAGGTGAACGCCACCGACCTTGACCGCGAGTTGGCTTCAAAATACGAACATGTCACCATCCAAGGCGACAAGGCCTATTACAAGAACAGCTGGATGGCTGGCGGTAACATGGTGACTTGGGACATGGTGCATTACAACTGCCAGATCATCGGTGGTATCGTGNNATCGTGCTGCACCAAGGCAAGATCGCCGAGATGGCCACTGGTGAGGGTAAGACCCTCGTGGCCACCCTGCCTGTCTACCTGAATGCCTTGGCAGGCAAGGGTGTGCATGTGGTTACCGTGAACGACTACTTGGCCAAACGTGACTCCGAGTGGATGGGCGCAATGTATGAGTTCCTCGGCCTCACCGTCGACTGCATCGACAAGCACGAACCCAACTCCGCCGCACGTCGCCGCGCCTACAACTGCGACATCACTTACGGTACCAACAACGAGTTCGG
>DBXU01000169.1:0-207 GCA_002310075.1 Bacteroidales bacterium UBA1204
ATAGAACTGGAGGAAGAAAGTGAGCATCAGCAGGCGGATGTGCATGCCGTCGACATCGGCATCGGTGGCGGTGACGATGTTGTTGTAGCGCAGGTTTTCGATATCTTCGTCGATGTTCAAGGCGGCTTGCAGCAGGTTGAACTCCTCGTTCTCGTAACACACTTTCTTGGTCATTCCCAAACAGTTGAGCGGCTTACCGCGCAGGCT
>DBXU01000169.1:297-788 GCA_002310075.1 Bacteroidales bacterium UBA1204
GTGTTGAGGTGGATGCGGCAGTCGCGTAGCTTGCGGTTGTTCAGGCTGACTTTCTTAGCGCTTTCGCGGGCGGCTTTCTTGATGCCGGCAATCTCCTTGCGTTCCTTCTCGTTGGCTTGGATTTTGGCCTGCAGGACGCTGACCGTCTCAGGGTTTTTGTGCAGGTAGTTGTCCAAGTGGCGCTTCAGGATGTCGAAGACGTAGGTCTTCAGGAAGGGGCTGTCGTTGGTGCCGTCGGGGTTGTTGGGCGCGAGGTGTGTGGAGCCGAGTTTGGTCTTGGTTTGAGCCTCAAACACAGGCTCTTGAATCCTCACACACAAGGCGCAAATCAGGCCTTGGCGGATGTCGGCAGGTTCGTATTCCTTTTGGTAGAACTCGCGCACCACACGGGCATAACCCTCGCGGAAAGCGGACTGGTGTGTGCCGCCTTCGGTGGTGTGCTGTCCGTTGACAAAGGAATAGAAGTAGTCGCTCGACTGCCCATTCACATG
>DBXU01000169.1:903-12407 GCA_002310075.1 Bacteroidales bacterium UBA1204
TAGGCATAGTTCCAGATGCGCTTCTCAATGTATTCATCCACATAATGGTAGTTGCCGAACAAGGCGGAGTCGGGGATGAACTCGGTTAAAGTGCCCGTGTCGTCATCGGAAGGGATGATGCCAGAGTCGCTGACCATCTTGCCTTGTGCAAACTCCACGATCCTTGTCTTGCCCTCACGTATGGCTTGCACCTTGAAATAGGATGAAAGCGCGTTGACGGCTTTAGTACCCACGCCGTTCAAACCGACCGACTTCTGGAATACCTTGCTATCGTATTTGGCGCCTGTGTTGAGCTTCGATACGGCTTCGGCCAACTTGCCCAACGGGATGCCACGGCCATAGTCGCGGATGCTTACTTTTTTGGCGGCTTTGTCGACCGTCACCTCAATCTTCTTGCCGAAGCCGGAGGTGAACTCGTCAATGGAGTTGTCGATTACCTCTTTGATGAGCACATAGATGCCGTCGTCCTGTGAGGCGCCGTCGCCCAGTTTGCCGATATACATACCCGGACGGCGACGGATGTGCTCCATGTCCTCGAGGTGGACGATGCTGTCGTCGTTATAGTTTTCTGTGGTAGGAATGGGGTCGCTATCTTGCGTAAAAATGTCGTCTTCGATGATTTCGCTCATAAAAACTGATTTTGTGCAAAAATACGAAAAAAAAAGCAATGGAAATTACAGCCAAAGAACCAGTTTTGGCATTTATTTTTGAGGACTTGCTTTTATTTCAGCACCATTTGGAGTGTGCTCCGGCTGCTTTGTTCGACGTAGATTTTCTTGCCTTGTGTAAAGGTTTTCTCCAATCCGGGTTGATAATGACGAATCGTGAACAGTTGCAGATTCTCGTTGTATTTGAGGCGGAAGCTATCGTGTATGGCGGCTTTGAGTTTGTCCAGCTTGGTTTTGTTGCTATCGAAACAGAAGGAAAGCATCAAGGCGGACGTTTGGATCATGTTGGCATGGATTCTCAATTCGTCGCAGATGCGGAAGAGGATTTGAAGGTTATGCTCATTCATGAACGAGAAGTCGCGAGGCGAGATGCTGACCAACGTTTGGTTGTCTTTTACGATGTAGGAGGGTATACGGTCGTCTTCGGGGTATAGGTTGCTGTCGATTACGGTGGGAGGGAGATCAGGGTGCAGGAAGGACTGTACTTTTAAAACGATGTCTTTATTTTGTAGGGGTTTGATGGTCTTGGGGTGAATGATGGTGGCACCATAGAAAGCCAATTCTATGGCTTCTGAGTATGAGATATGAGGAATCTTTATCGTTTCGGGGAAACGTTTGGGGTCTGCATTGAGGAGCCCATCGACGTCTTTCCAGATAGTGACTTCCTCGGCATCGAGGCAATTGGCGAAGATGGCAGCAGTGAAGTCGGAGCCCTCTCTTCCTAACGTGACGCTGTGTTTGCCATCGTCGGTGCTGCCGATGAAACCTTGGGTGATGCAGACCACCCCACGGATATGCTCGTCGTTTAGTTTGGTGATCCTAAGTCTGGTCTCATCCCAATCGACATTGGCAGCCCTGAAGTTAGTGTCGGTCATGACGTACTTTCTCGCGTCAAGCCATCGTGCAGGTACTTCGCATTTGTTGAGGTATTCCTGGATGATGGTGGTGGAGATCAACTCTCCGTAGCTGACGGTTTGGTCGTATTGGTAGTCATAATCCAAATCGGGCTGTTGCAGTTTCTCCAAAAGCTCCAGAAAAAGGCATGACACCGATTCTATGATAGGGTGTTTCACATCGTTGTCAAATAGGTTGAGGATGATGCCTTCGTGGTATTCGACGACCTCTTTCATCGCTTCGATGCCGAGGTCTCCATTATGCTCCCGAAAGTCGTGAAGGATTTTTTCCAGCATGTTGGTGGTCTTCCCCATGGCCGAGACGATCAGCATGATGTCTTCGTCCTTATGTTGGCAGACGATGTGGGTGAGGTTGCGTACGGCATCGGCATCTTTTACGGAAGCGCCGCCAAATTTATAGATTTTACGTATCATCTTTTTCCGTATTATTCTTTGTTGAGGCTTTGTCTGGCATAAGGGGTCAGATCTTGTGTGGCGAATTCGCCTCTAAGGTATTTGTAATAGCCCGCTACGGCCACCATGGCGGCGTTGTCGGTCGAATAGCTGAGTCGGGGAATAAACACCTTCCAATGGTATTTTTCACCCAAAGATATCATGGCATCATGAAGGCCTGAGTTGGCACTGACGCCACCAGCGATGGCCACCGTCTTGATGCCTGTCTGCTTACTGGCTTTTACCAGTTTGTTCATCAAAATATCGATGATGGTTCTTTGCACGGAAGCGCAAAGGTCTTCTTTGTTTTCCTCAATGAAATTCGGGTTGACTTTCAGGTTGTCGCGGACAGTGTATAAGATGCTTGTCTTCAAGCCGCTAAAGCTGTAATCCAAGTTGGGGATGTTGGGCTTTGCAAAAGAGAAGGCGTCCGGATTGCCTATCTTGGCCAGCTTGTCGATGACGGGGCCACCGGGATATGGAAGACCAAGGATTTTTGCAGTTTTGTCGAAGGCTTCGCCTGCGGCGTCGTCGATGGTTTTGCCAATCACTTCCATGTCGAAATAGTCTTTTACGACAACAATCTGGGTGTGTCCGCCAGAAACTGTTAGGCAAAGGAAGGGGAAGTCAGGTACTTCAGTATGATTGGCATCAGTGGCGAAATGTACCAGAATGTGGGCGTTCATGTGGTCAACTTCGACCATGGGGATGCCTAAAGCAAGTGAAAAAGCCTTGGCAAACGAGGTCCCGACCAATAAAGAGCCTAAAAGTCCTGGCCCACGCGTAAAAGCGATGGCACTTAATTGTTTTTTATCTATATTTGCAGCCTTTAAGGCTGTGTCGATGACAGGGATGATATTTTGCTGATGGGCACGCGAAGCCAATTCGGGGACAACACCTCCGTACTGTTCGTGAACCTTTTGACTAGCAATGACATTGGAAAGGACACAGGTGCCTTGGAGCACTGCGGCAGAGGTGTCGTCGCATGATGATTCAATGCCTAAAATGTATTCGTTCATATAGTAAATTTGAAGGGTCAAAATTATCAAAAAAAAGATTATCCATAGCATTTTGATTGTTTTTGTAGTGATACTTTCTATCATTACAAGCCTATTCATCGCCATACAAGACCCTATTATTCAGAAATTTGCCGTTCGGGTGGCTGGTGGTTATCTTTCTGAAAAAACAGGTGCTGAAATCAAGGTGGGCCGTTTGGCTATCATGCCAGATTTTTCGGTGATGTTGGATGATGTGTTGGTGAAAGACCTGAGAGACAATAATTTGGCCAATATAGGAAGGCTTAGAACGAAAATTCATCTCGGTGATCTTTTGGATGGTGTGCTTCATCTGAGCAAGGTGGAGCTTGACGATACGGAAGCCAATCTTATCCAATATCAAGGAGAGGATCATTACAACTATCAGTTTTTGGCCGACTTCTTCAGTTCTGATAAGGAGAAAGACCCTGGCAAGAAGCCGATGAAAATTATTGTTGACGACATCAACATCAAAGGTCTCGACTTCGTGTTTTGGGACCAGAATTCCTCTGACATGGAGAAGTCCATGAATAACCTGATGGATTATGCTCATATTGATGTCGACGATATCTCTTTGAAGGCTAAGAATTTCTATATGTACGGAGATTCCATTCATGCTATCATCGAAGGCTTGTCGGCGACGGAGCTCAGTGGTTTGGATTTGAAGCATCTTCAAGCCGATGCCACAGTGTCGTCGAAAGGCATTCTATTGGATGGGTTGAAAATGGAAACCAACAATAGCAAGTTTGATTTGGACTTGCACATGCTATATAACGATTACTCAGCTTTCAAGCATTTCGTCGATTCAGTCACTTTTGATGCCACCATCTATCCGTCTGACATCATGTTGTCTGATATAGGTGTGTTTACCCCTGTCATGTACGAGATGCCGGATAGGGTGAAGCTTGAATGCCGCTTTTCAGGACCTATCGAGCATTTTGAGGTAGGTGACATCAGTGCTGAATTGGGCCAGTCGACCCATTTCCAGGGATACTTGAGTATGCATCCCCTCGATTTCAATCATGGAGAGCATGTCATGAACATTAAGAACATGCAGTTTAATTACGATGATATCGTAAACTTCAAGGTGCCGGGTGCTGGCAATATTCCGTTGCCCGAGTCGCTTCGCGCTTTGGATGGCGGCAATGTTAAGGTGAATTTCAAGGGCTCATACCTCGATTTCATGTCCGACATCGCTTTTGTCTCTGACGTGGGTAACGTGGATGCTTCCATCAATAGGGGGAAGGATGTATATGGAAACAATGAGTTTTCAGGATATGTCAATGCGCAACAAGTTGCCATGGGTGAGATTGCGAAAGCGTCTAAGGTGTTGGGCGACATTGATCTGGATGCCGAGTTTTCTGCCCGATTCCCCAAAAATGGGAGTCCTGAATTGAGTGTGAACGGCAACGCCTATCATGCCAATGTGTTCGGGAATACCATTGACAAAATCAAGTTGGACGGCGATCTCAAGGAAAATCGCTTTAATGGTAAACTCAATGTTAAAGACCCGCTTCTCGATTTGGATTTCAATGGTTTGGTCGATTTCCAAAATGCCAAATACCCCAAGTCTGATTTTGAGGCTGTTATTCATAAGGCCGATCTGAAGGCTCTCAATCTTGTCAAGAGCGACTCCGTTTCTGTGATCAGTACTCGTATCTATGCCAACATGACGGGCTTCGACATCGATAATTTGGAAGGGACACTCCGTATCGACAGCACAGTCTATCATAATGGCAGTGGCGCGTTTTACATGGATAGTTTCGATGCCAATATTGTGAATGACAACCTGATGCAACGGCGCATCAACTTGAACTGCGACTTCTTCAATTTTGATATGGGTGGGCAGTTTAGTTTTGCTGATATCGTGCCAGTCTTTAAGGAATATGTCAATTCGTTTGTGACGATTCCCAAATGGGAAGGCGACATGGCAAAGTTGGAGAAAAAGAGGCAAAAACACAATACGGAACAGGATTTCTACCTTAATCTGAACTTGAAGGATACGAAGCCGTTGAGCCGCTTGTTTATGCCTTCATTGACAATAGCCGACAATACAACGTTGAATGGAACCTTTACCTCACGTTCCAATGCCTTGAACATCACACTGCGTTCAAAATACGTGAAATACGGTGATATTGTTGTCGACAATATTGAGTTGAAGAATTACAATTTCAACAAATCTTCTATTGCACATTTGTCCGTGGATGATGTTTCATGGAGCAAAGTGTCTGAAACGGACACGTTGGAGTTCGGTTTTGACAACCTGTCTTTCCTTACACGAATTGCCAATGACACGGTTTATGGCCATCTCGGTTGGGACGATGATGAGCTGGAGGATCATAATAAGGCGTCTATTGACATGACTTTCCATCCTAATGAGGGAGGTGGCGTGTTTAACCTCACAAAGATGGGTTTGGTTGTCAACGATTCATTGTGGACGGTTTCGCCTAGTAATTACATTGGATTTGATAAAGGCCGTATTGAAGTGTCGGATCTTGAATTTAGCCACAATAGACAAAAAATCAGAATCGATGGCTATGTGCCTTTGGGTGTGACGGATACTATCGCCTTGGATTTGAATCAATTCGATCTTTCCAACCTGGACCTTCTCTTCCAAAAGTGGGGCTTTGATATTGACGGCTTTGTCACGGGATCGCTACAAGCGGGTAGCTTGAAAGAGAATCCCATGCTCTTGGCTGATGCAATGATTGAAGATGTTGTTGTCAATAATGTGACAATTGGCGATGCCAAGTTGTTGAGCCAATGGGATAATGCCAAAGAGTCGGTTGGGATCGATGCGAGCATTTTCCACAAGAAGAAACAAGCCTTAAGTGTTGTAGGTACCTATTACCCGAGACGAGAAAAAGACAATGTGGACCTTGCCGTCAGGATGGATTCGTTGAATATGTCCGTCATCAATCCTTTTGTTGGCAATGCGGTGTCGCGTGTCAAAGGATATGGCAAAGGTGAGGTCGCGGTGACGGGTTCCATTAATGCTCCCGATTTGAACGGTAAGATAGACATCGTCGATGGCGGATGCAAGGTGGGTTATCTGAACACCTATTATTCGTTCAGTCCCACCATATTGCTAACACCGGAATACATTGGACTGAAGAATTTGGTTCTTGTCGACACGTTGGGTAATTCGGCTCCTGCTGAAGGACGTGTCTATCACAAGGCCTTTAAGGATCTTCGCTTGGACTTGAAAATGCATCCTCGTGATTTCTTGGCTATGGCTACAACGATAAAGGAAAACGATACTTTTTATGGTACTGTGTTTGCCGATGGCGTTGTGAGTGCAACGGGGCCCATCAATGACATCAATTTGAGCATTAAGGCCAAAACCGAAAAGGGCACCAGTCTAGTGTTGCCTTTGAACCGTACTACTTCCATCAAGGAAAACGATTTCATTGTTTTCGTCAACAATGCTATAGACGAAGAGGAATCTGAAGAAATTGTCGATGAGGTAAAGGCGAAAAGCAATCTCGCCGTCAATTTGGATGTCGATGTAACGGATGCTGCATCTGTAAAATTGTTCTTACCTGGTAATGTGGGTGTTATTGATGCTACGGGAAATGGTAATCTACGACTTGGCACTTCTTCTTCGGATGCCTTGTCGCTTATTGGCAGATATGTCATTAAGGGAGGGCGCTTCCAGTTGAATCTGAAAAATGTGATAACCCGAAACTTCAATTTGAAGTCGGGAGGCACCATTTCTTGGTCAGGCTCGCCCACGGATGGCCGTATCGATGCCACTGGTGCCTATCATGTGAAGGCTGACCTGAGTAGTTTGGGCGTGCAAATCGACTCAACCATGAACATGAACAACAAGGTTAGTGTTGAGTGCTTGATTCACCTTAAAGGTGCTCTTCTTAATCCCACCATCACATTTGGAATGAAGTTGCCTAATGCTTCTGAAGATACGCAACAAACTGTCTATTCAATTATTGATACCACCGACCAATCGGTTATGGGAGGCCAAGTGCTGTCGTTGTTGCTGCTGGGCTCATTTAATAACACCGGTGGTGGCACTTCCGATTATTTCAATGCTTTTGCCAATAATATGCTTGGTGGCATCTCCTTCGAGATCACACCACATCTTGGCATGAGCCTCAGCCATGATATGGGTAGTGCCAATACCTATGAGGAATGGATGATGTCGCTCAGAAGCGATGTGTTCGACAACCGTCTTCTGATGGACTTCAACTTGGGTGTTATCATGAATAATTCCGATTCGACGGAGTTTAATGCCATATCGAACATGGTCGCCGAATGCGACATCAACTATAGGCTTATGAAAGATGGGCGCCTGATGGCCCATTTCTATAACCATTCTAACTATAACACGAACTATTCCAGTTTCTCATTCGATAAGTTGTCACCCTACACGCAAGGTTTGGGTCTTACCTATAGCAAGTCCTTCAATACCTTTGGCGAGTTGTTTAGGCGTAAAAATGCTGATCCGCAGCGCCCGTTTATCAATAGGAGAAATAACCCTAACAACTGATAATGATGGGAACAGGACAGTGTTTCAAAGTCTATCAGGCTTCAGCGGGTTCAGGAAAGACCTTTACCATTGTTAAAGAGTATCTTGAATTGTGCTTGATGAGCCCAGAACATGTGGGTAATTTCCGAAGGATCTTGGCCATCACCTTTACCAATGCTTCGGCCAACGACATGAAGGTGAAGGTGCTGAATCATATCAATGGGATCATCAATAGTCCTGTCGGCCACCCTACCGACATGGAACAGATGCTGTTGGAAGATTTGGGCATCAGCGATGACGAGTTGAAAACCAATGCGAAACTCCTATTGACGAGTGTTCTTCATGATTACAGCAGCTTTTGCATCAGCACTATCGATGCATTTGTGCAAAAGTTGTCGCGTACTTTCGCCATCGATTTGGGCCTTCCCAGTCAATATTCCGTTAGTGTCGATACCGATGAGATGGCTGAAACCATCAGCAATAATCTTGGTCTTCAGATGGGTGATGACAACCCTTTCTTAACCAAGATCATGACGGACTTCAGCGAGAATCAGTTTTCACACGAGAAGTTCGCTACAGTGCAAAACATGCTGACAGATTATGTCAAAAGGCTGATGACCGAGAAGGCTTATCAGAGAGATGAAAACAACATGATTTCCGATGCTGCCCAATACAAGGAAACGCTTGACTTCATGAACAAAAAAACCGATTCTTTTGAGACAAGAATCAAGGATTATGTCGCAAGGATTAAGGCAATAGAGAAGAAATATAGCATCTTGGAAGAAGATCATGCCCAAGGCTCAAAGGGTTTTCCAAGCTTCCTCAAGAACCTGATGAAGGGGGAAGTGAGAATCTCAAGAAACGCCTCTAATGTTATGAATACCAGGAAATGGTATTCGACAAAAGCCGAGAAGCATTTTTCGAAAGACATGTTGGAACAGGTCGGGCAGGAACTGTTTGCAGTCTACGATGCATTGATGAAAGTCGTGGAGGATTCTTCGGCTGAGTATTTGTTTTATAAGACACAGAAGGATGCATTGTTTTTATATGCTTTACGGTCGGCCATCAATGAGGAGTTTTTGCGCGTTGTCCAGGACGAGGAAGTAGTGCATATCTCTGAGTTCAACAAGTTGCTTAACACGGTGATGGGCGATTTCTCGGTTCCCTTTGTGTATGAACGTATAGGGGAACGTTTCAACCATGTTTTTGTCGATGAGTTTCAGGATACGTCGACCATGCAATGGCAGAACCTATTGCCTTTGGTAGACAACGGACTTGCCAACAATGCGATGAGCATGGTGGTGGGTGACGGCAAGCAGGCCATCTACCGTTTCCGCAGTGGGGAAGTAGGTCAAATAGTGAAACTGCCAGAGATTTATGCGCTGCCTACCGATGATCGTGAGCAAGCCTTCCAACAATATGAAAAGAGCCTGATCAACCATTTCAGTTTTAACCAACTTGATACGAATTATCGTTCATTCCAAGAGCTGGTCCGTTTTAATTCGGAGTTCTTTGAAAAAGCAAAGGACTATCTGCCTGAGCAATGGAAGTCAGTGTATGTTGGCGAGGATGTGGAGACTGGGAAGCACGTTTCGGTGGCACAAAGAAGTCATCAATCGCAGCAAGGCTTGGTTCAGGTGGAGCTTTATGACAAAGAAGCACTTCCGGATTATACACTCCAAAGGATCGAAGAGTTGGTTCGTGAACTCACCGAGCACAATGGCTATAACTGGGGTGACATCAAAATCTTGGTACGAAAGTCAAGAACTGGCGCCATAATTGCCAATTATCTGAATGAAAAAGGGATCCCTGTTACTTCTGACGAATCCATTCTTCTTAAATCCTCAGATAAGGTACAACTTGTCGTCAATACCCTATATTACCTTGTCCATCCGGAAAACGAGGTTTATGTGGCAAATGTCTTGTATTACTATCGTTTGGTAAAAGGCGGGATTGCCGATGGCCAACTCGACCAAGTGTTTGCTCAAGTGAAGAGGGTCGCGAATGGAGAGGTTGCCATCGAAATAGCAATGGGCATTGGCGAGCCTGGCGTGTTGACGCAGCTGCTGTCGAAAGCCACTTGTCTCTACGATTTCTGTATGACTCTGGTCAGGATGTATGGAATAGAGACTTTGTATGACGCCTACATGGATTACTTTCTTGAAGAGGTGTACAAGTTCCAATCGGGTCCAACCGAAAGCATTACCGATTTTCTTTCCATTTGGGAACGGAAGCAAAAAGACCTTTCTGTTCAGTCGGTCAGCAGCGATGCTGTTGGCATCATGACGATACATAAATCGAAAGGACTTGAGTTCAAGGTCGTGATTTATCCTGATGCCATCATCGATTTGGATGAACACACCCAAGGAAAGAGCGAAGAGATGTGGCTGGGTCCTGAGGAACTTGGCTTTGATGATATTCCGAATCTTACCAAGGTGCTATTTAAACTGGACTCGAATGCTGAAGAGTGTATGGGCGAGAAAGCGTCTGATTATTTCAAGTCAGAGAAGGGGAAAAACAGACTCGACAATCTCAATTTGCTATATGTGGCCTTTACGCGTGCCATACAGCGGCTTTATGTGCTTGCGCCTAAGGGGAAAATAGCTAAGAATGGAGAGCGTCAAGAGAACGTCATTATGGATTTTCTGGCCGATAAGGAAACGCATTTGATTGAAGAGAAGGGCTCGGAGCTTGCGATTTATCGTTTTGGCGATCCTTGTTTTGTAGATCCTGATAAAAAAGAGGGGATGAGGAAGGAACCGAAGTCGGAAGTGGTTTCTGGCAACTGGATGGAAAAGATCCAATTGGATCCTGAACCCAGTATGTTTTGGATGAATGATCACGATAAGATGCAACCTGTTGAATGGGGGACGTTGGTCCATAAAATCCTTTCAAAGGTAGGAACTCGCGAAGATGTCGACAAAGCTATGGAACCGTATCTCCTTGATGGATCCTTGAACCATGAAATGGCCGATATGTTAAAAAGCTTGGCAGATCAAATGGTGTCGATCCCGACCATTGCTAATGCTTTTGATTGTAGGGCCAAGGTGAAAAACGAGTGTGAGATTTTGATCGATCACGAGATCATACGCCCTGACCGTTATGCCGAGCTTCCCGATGTCATTTATTTAATTGATTATAAGACTGGCAAAAAAGAAGAGAAGCACCATCGCCAGCTAAAAAACTATATCTCTGCTTTGCAAAGGTTGGTAACGAAGGAAATTCGCGCCTATCTTGTATACCTATCCGACTCGATAGAGGTAGAGGAAGTGGTGTTGGATACTTTGTTTTAATTATTGAATAAAGCCCGCCAGAGACCTCTGGCGGGCTTTATTTCTTATGTCAAGAAAAATTATCTCTTGGCTTTCTTGGCTTGGGTCTTCTTGGCTGCAGCCTTCTTGACTGCGGCTTTGTTGACGGCAGCTTTCTTTACAGATGCCGCTTTCTTGTCGGCAGTCGCTTTTTTAGCTTGAGACTTATGGGCTGGTGCTTTTTTGGCAGGAGCCTTTTTCTTTGCTGTAGCTTTCTTTTCTGCAGTAGCCTCCTCTGTAGCAGCTTTCACTACAGTCGCTTTTTTGGCGGCTGCTTTTTTAGGGGCAGCTTTTTTGACAGTGGCCTTCTTGGCTACGGTTTTCTTGGTAGCCTTTTTCACGGCAACTTTCTTGGCTTCACCTCCCTTGGGTGCGTTCTTCAGAATGTCGCACATGAAGTCCCAGAACATCTGAACGGTGGCGATTTCGCAACGTTCGTCCGGTGAGTGCACGCCGCGCAGGGTGGGGCCGAAGCTGATCATGTCCATGCCCGGGATCTTGTCGCCGATAAGGCCGCATTCCAGTCCGGCGTGGATGGCTCTGACCTTAGGCTCTTTCTTGAAGCGTTTCTTGTAGCAATTCACAGCAACGTCCAAGATGGCGCTGTTGGGGTTAGGTGCCCAGCCAGGGTAACCGTCGGTGTGCTCCACGTCGGCATC
>DBXU01000169.1:12478-13037 GCA_002310075.1 Bacteroidales bacterium UBA1204
AAGAAATAGCCTTCCTTCTTCTTGCAAGAAGCCAGGTTGGTAGAGGTCTCCACGAAGTTCGGGATGGTCTGCGACATGGCGATGACGCCGTGAGGGCAGGCATAGAGACCGTTCAGCAGGTTGTATTGTGCCATCTCGTCGATGACCACATCGGGTTGCATCTCGGCGATTTCTGCCGTGACTTTCAATCCGGGTTCGGTCACCTGGTATTCTTGCTTGAAGTGTTTCTCCATGTCCTTCACATAGTGCAGGAAATGCGTAATGCTGTCGTTAGGTACGAAGGCTACGGCAGTAGCTTCGCGGGCGATGGCGTTGCGCANNAGGTTGCCGCCTTGGAAGTCATAGAGGGCGAGGTCGAACCAGTTGGTGCCTTGCCACAGGATGCGGGTCAGCAGCTTGTTGGCGTTGGCCAGGTTCTTGTTGATATCGTCGCCGCTGTGGCCGCCTTTCAGGCCACTCACGGTGATGCGATAGGCAGTGCTGTCTTCAGGAGCGGGCTCCAGCTCGTACCACACCTTCACGATGGTGTCCATGCCGCCGGCGCAGCCGATGAAGATCT
>DBXU01000074.1:0-15921 GCA_002310075.1 Bacteroidales bacterium UBA1204
GCCTGAAACTCAAAGCCAACGCCATCTACATCATAGAAAGACAGTTCTCAGCGGAGAACTACAAACAACAAGGTCCTCATTCATACATCGTACCTACTAACTGAACAACTTAAAACTTATAACTGAAATGATAACCACCTATCCCGAATGCCAAGTGGAGATCACTGCCGATGAATTCATCACGGTAATCGACCACTTCATGACAAAAGTGACCTGCAACACTGCCCCCACCTTCGAGCCTGGCGGGATTGTCGGCACTGGTGACGACATGCCCGAGCCAAAACCCTATCCAGAAGCAGGTGAGAAGATAATACCCAGCACGTCTGAAGATAAAATCTTCTTATCATCCGCCATGCGACGTTTCTTCGAATCTGAAGAGAAGCGCCAATGGATGGAAGACAAGCTCACGGAACAAAGCAGGCAAAGAATTGTCGATTGCGAAAACACACTTGAAGATGCGGTAAACGGAGACAATGCCGAAAGCGTAAAGTCAGCTTTGGCCGGGTTGGAAGAAGCTTGGTACCAAGCCGAAATGGAGAGCCGTCCAACGATGCCGGCACCAAAGCCCAAGGCCAAAGGTCGGCCAAAACGCAAGAAAGTTGACGTCAAGTTTGAAACCGGATGGAAGACCTTTGCGTCCGCATCCGAGGCGGCCAAGGAAATCGGAGTCAAATACAAGACTTTCTATCACAACCTCACCAACGGGAAGCCCTGCAAGAAACATCAGATCCGCTTCCACTCCGAAATGGACGACATCATGGCCGAGATTGAAGCATCGAACAAGAAACCCTACCAACCAACACCGCCAATCCGTTAAACCATGACCGAGCAGGAACGCTCCGAATACTACGCTAACCGCCAAACCTACTTCGAGAAGTGTCACGACTTCAAGGAAGAGCTTGAACGATGGTTCCTGAATTACAAACCCAAACGCACACAAAGCCATGACAAACTTGATCAAAGAACGCCTTAAAAGAATACCGCAGATTGCAGCCATCTATAGGATAATATATCCGAATTACAGCACTTGCCACTGCTGCGGCCTCCCATGGAGCGTGGCTCATCCACATATTATCCAATACAAAAACAAACCAGGTCTGGGTTTCTTCGCCGTCTGTGACTATTGCTTCGAACACAAGCCCCTTGGCGAGATTGACGATGCAACACTGAAACTGCACTATGAACGACTAAGCAGAGGACATGACGAAGATATCAACGGAATGATAGAAGAAACCCATAAGGAATACGACCGCGTCCATAACATCCAAACGAAATGATCACCAAACTAGACCAAAACAGAATCGCCGAGGCCACCGATATCGTCCAGCTTATCGGAGGCGAGATCGAGCTGAAGCCACAGGGTAAAAACCTAGTGGCCTGTTGCCCCTTCCACACCGAGAAGACAGGCTCGTTCATCGTCAACCCCGCCCGGCAAACCTACCACTGCTTCGGCTGCGGCAAACACGGCGACGTGTTCTCGTGGGTGATGGAGCGCGAAGGGTGCTCCTTCCCAGAGGCCATCCGTCGACTGGCCAAGCGGGCCAATATTGAAATCAGCGAACGCGAACGCACCGCCGAGGAGATAGCCCGCGAGACCAAACGCGAAGCCATGCTGATTCTGACCCAACAGGTCAACACCTGGTTTGTCGAACAGCTGGAAGCCAACCCCGAAGCCAAGGAATACGCCCTCAGCCGCTGGGGTGTGAAGCCAAAGAAGAACGAGCCTAACGACCCCATGGCCTACATCAAGGCCACCGGCATAGGCTTCGCCCCGCCTGGCCCCGACTTCGTCAACTGGGTGAAAAGCCAGGGCATCAACATGGAGCTACTGAAGGAACTCCATATTGTGGCCACCTCGAAAGAGGGCCGCGACTACTGCGCCTTCTACAACCGCCTCACCATCCCCATCCGTAGCCGCTCCAACCAAATCGAAGGCTGGACCTGCCGCGACATGAGCGGCCGCAAGGATGTGGGAAAATACGTCAACTCCTCCGACAGCGAGCTGTACCATAAGAAGACCTCGCTCTTTGGCCTCGACGTGGCCAAGCCGGAGATACGCGCCACGGGCAAGGTTTATGTTGCCGAAGGAGCGCCAGATGTCATGCGGATGCAGATCATCGGCGTGCCCAACGCGGTGGCACCCCTCGGCACGGCCATGGGCGACGAACAATTCGACCTTCTGCAAAGCTGCTTCCCAAAGACAGGGAAGCGCGTGCTGTGCCTCCTGCCCGATGCCGACGTAACCAAGGACGACGGCACCAACCCGGGCGAGGCTGCCGCCATCAAGCGCGGTACCGAAGCCGTCAAGCGCGGCTACAGCGTCCTGATCAAGGCCATCCCCGAAGGCGAGACCAAGGAAGACCCCGATAGCTACTTCAAGACCATCTCCAAATTCAAAGAGGTGAAGGAACAGGACTTCATCATCTGGTATGCCCACCACCTGCTCGACGGAGCCGAGAACATGGAAAGCATGACCACAGGCGTCGAGACCATCGCCGCCATGGTGGCTTCCACCAATGACGAGACGGTGATTGAGGGCTACAAGAAACAGCTGAAGGAAGTCTACAACAATTCCACGCTTTGGAATAAAGCCATCGTCAAGGCAGGCAAGGCGCAGAAGGAACAGGAGGTGAAAGACAAGGCCTTCAGCAAGGAAGGTTTCACCAAATACGGCTTCTATGAGTCGGGCGGTGGCTACTGGGCGCTCAGTGGCCAGACGGAGATACGCTGGTCCAACTTCACCATGCGGCCGCTCTTCCACATCAAGGACGCCATCAACCCCAAGCGACTCTACGAACTTCGCAACGAAGCCGGCAGCCGCGAGATTGTCGAGCTGAAACAGGAAGACCTGGTCAGCCTCTCCAAGTTCCGCCAAAGGGTGGAAGGCCTGGGCAACTACATCTTCGAGGCCAACGAGCAATGCCTCATCAAACTGAAGCGATATCTCTACGAGCAGACGCAGACCGCCGTGGAGATCACGCAGCTCGGCTGGCAGAAGCAAGGCTTCTTCGCCTTCGGCAACGGCGTGTTCTATCAAGGCTCGTTCATCAAGGCCGACGACTTCGGCATCGTGCACCTGCCCGAAGGCGACAACTACTACCTGCCGGGCGCGTCGAAGATCTACAAGGACGACACCCAGCTCTTCCAGTTCGAGAAACGCTTCGTCCACCATGGCTGGAGCAGCATCCCGCTCCGTCAGGTGGCCGAGAAGATGATACAGGTGTTCGGCAACAACGCCAAGATAGGCATCTGCTTCCTCATCGCCACGCTGTTCCGCGACCATGTGACCGCCACCGTGAAGGCTTTCCCCATGCTCAATCTCTTCGGCCCCAAGGGCAGCGGTAAATCGGAGCTGGGTCACACGCTGATGAGTTTCTTCATCATCCAAAACATCCCGCCCAACCTCTCCAATTCCACCATCGCGGCATTGAGCGAGGCCGTGGCTCAGTGCTCCAACGCCCTGGTACATCTCGACGAGTTCAAGAACAACATCGACATGGAGAAGCGCGAGTTCCTCAAAGGCTTGTGGGACAGCGCAGGCCGTAGCCGCATGAACATGGACCGCGACAAGAAGCGCGAAATCACCAAGGTCGACTCAGGCGTAATCATCAGCGGCCAGGAGATGGCTACGACGGATATCGCCCTCTTCAACCGCTTCGTCTACCTCACCTTCAACAAGACCGAGTTCACCACCGACGAACGCAACGCCTTCGCCGACCTCGACCGCCTGCGCAAACTGGGCTTTTCACATCTCACACTCGAAATCCTCAACCACCGCGAGACCTTCAAGCAGAACTTCGCCTCGATGTATGCCGCCACAGCCTCCGAAGTGCTGGCCAGCATCGGCGACAATAACTGCGAGACGCGAACGGTGAACAACTGGGTGACAGTGACCGCCGCCTATCGTTGCCTCGAAACGGTGCTTGACCTGCCTTTCACCTATGCCGATATCCTTAAGATCGCCATCAACGGCATCAAGACGCAGAACGCACTGACCACATCCAGCAACGAGATAGGCATGTTCTGGCGGCAGATAGGCCGCACACAGATGGAAGGCAAGTTCTGCCTCAACAGCGACTATCGTATCGAGTACCGCCCCGACATCAAAACCAACAAGGGCAGCGTAATCTTCGCAACCACACGCCCTATCCTGTTTCTCAATCCAGATGCCTGGTACCAGGCTTACACCTATAAGGCCAAAGACAACGGCATTGTGCCATTGCCCGACAGCTCCATCATCTATTACCTCGAGAACTCGCCGGAGTATCTCGGCAGATACGGCGTGATGCGATTCTCCAACAAGTTGCCCAACGGACAGCCCGCCGTCGGTACCACAAGCAAGCGCCCCCTCTGTTTCGACTACCAGATGCTCGCCACGAAGTACGGATTGTCCATTGAGGTAGAACTTGACGACCTTGACAACAAAAATGAAAATCAACCATTCTAATGATAGTCAGCGAATTATATATTTTTTCAATAATTAATGCGCTCCGTAGGGAGAAAAACGGCTGTTACAAGTGTTACAAGTGTTACAACAATGAAAAACAATAAGTTAAGTATGTTACAAGGTGTTACAAAGTGTAACAGATTGTTACAAATTACCCTAAATCGGGGTTTTGTGACACAGCTGTTACAAGATTTCGACTACCTGTTACACCTAAATTCCTATCATTCAGCGTGTAACGGCTGTAACAGTTGTAACACGGGAAATATACCTCTGCCAGCGAAGAATTAATTAATCTGAAAACCGACAAAAAAACAACGGAATTATGAAAGGATACTATGTGACAGTAAGAGTAGGAGAGAAGCTGAAGAAGTACCTCGAAGCCTCCTACAACGGCGAGTTCATCAAGCCGCCCAAGGACAGCAACCTCATGGGCATCATCAAACAGTACCTCGAACTGGCATCAAGCGCCGAAGAGGAGGTCTTGCCAGAGAACGAGTGCGTTAAGATTGAGCTGCCGCTTCAGAATGGAGTTGTGTACTCTCAATCGGCAGGCAAGGTGTATGTTTGCAATACGCTTTGGCGCAACAAGCTCTCCGAGACGGGTCACAAACGCGTGCGGAAGTTTTTTGAAAACAACTTCAAATACAGCTTCCATATCTTCATGGATGGCCATATCACAGGGCAATACTCACAAAAGAGCGAGGATGCCAGGATCAAGATCAAGGAGGCCGTTGTCGAGTTCCTACTGCAATACCACATCAATCTCGACGACCGCCTCATTGCCGCCCTCACCCGCGACTGGTGGCGCCACAACGACCGAAACGAACACTATTTGGAATCGCCTATGATCTACTGAAAAATGAAAGATTTTTGCACTATTTTCAAGTCGCTATAAAAACAAAGTAAATAAAAGATTTTTCGCTATTTATAAGTCGTGTAAAACAAACCAATAAAACCTCCAAAAATGACAATCGTAGGAATCAAGACCATCGGCTTCGCCGAGCAAAACGAGGTCAACGACCAATGGACCCAGCAGGAACAGCAACAGGAACGATCCGAAATCATCCCTGTATATATCGACGGCATCAAACGCTTCGGCACCTTCGACCAGGGCAATGCCAACCTGGCAGAAAACTCGGCCATCAACGAAAGCGGCAAGGTGTATAACCTTGACCTGACTTTTGTTGTAAGGACCAACGCCGATATTGACCTCGGCAGAAAGTATTTGAGCCGCCCGCTAGTAATCCACGTCTGGACCGTTGACGGGAAGCATCACATCATAGGAACCAAATCCTATCCGGCCTACATCGAAAGCGACAACCGATACGAGAACACACGGAACCGTGAACTGGCAATGACGGTGCAATACCAGTCCAGAACCTCACTGCTGACTTAGCTTTTTCCATATATTCTCTCGTTGGAGCGCCTGCCCTGCATGGGGTAGGCGCTTCTTTTTTGGTCGTTACCTTGCAAATGCACGGAAATAATTTTGCTCTAAACCAAAGACCAAAATTTTTTTCCGATGTCAAACCAAAACCTTCTATACAAGGCTTTGAAGTCTTCATGGATGCTCGACCCTTTGTCGGCACTGGCCGCATCAAAAGTGCTCGACGACATGATTGGTGCCGCACGCCTGAAGGCGAAGTACCCCATCATGGAGTATGAAGACGACGAAGCTATCGAACTCGATAATCAGTACGATTACTACCATTTCCGCCTTACCCACAAGGACAACCATGCAATCCCTATGGGAAAGCAAGTCAACGTGGTCAGGATTGAAGGCGTGATGATGCGTGACGACGCCATGTGTCAACCCGGTACCCGCACTTTGGCGGCTTGGCTCCGTGAAGCCGATGCCGACAAGCGCGTGCTGGCGCATATCATCCTCACCGACTCGGGCGGTGGTGCCGCCGACTCGGTGTTCGATATGGCTCAGGCCATCACAGACTGCAACAAACCCACCGTGGCATTCTGCGACGGCGACATGTGCAGCGCAGCCTATTACGTGGCTGTCTATGCTAACTATATCATGGCCAACGAGAACCGAAACCGCGTGGGGTGCATCGGAACGATGATCCAAATGGCTGGATATCCCGCCAAGTCGAAAGACGAAGACGGCTATATGCGCCTTCGCATCTACGCGGATGGCTCAGATGAAAAGAATCTCGAATATGAGAGAGCACTTGAAGGCGACTTCAAGCTGCTGAAGGAAAACGTGCTCAATCCGCTGGCCGAAGACTTCCAGAACGCCGTGAAGGCACATCGGCAAAAATCTACTGCCGACCAACGCCGTGGCCGCACCTACTACGCCCAGGACGTTGTCGGATCTCTCATCGACAGCATCGGCAGCTTCGACGATGCCGTCCGCCAAGCCCTCGATTTAACAACCAATACCATCACCGAAATGAAAGGATTTGAAAATCTGCAATCGCTCGAATCGTGCCGCGACCTCCAGATGGTCGACGGCCTTGTGAGCATGACCGGCGAACAGCTGGCCGAGATTGACGCAACACTCGGAGAGGCCCGCGAGGAACACGCCCTGTGCGAGACCAACAGCGCCACCGTTGCCGAGCAACTGACCGAAATCAACGCACTGACCGCCGAACGCGACTCGCTGAAAGCCAAAGCCGAACAGAAAGACGCCCGCATCGCGGATCTGGAAGCCAAGGAAGCAGAACTCGCCACACTAACCCAAGAGCACGACACCCTCAAGGAGGAAGCCGCTCAGAAGGATGCCCGCATCGCGGAACTGGAAGCAGCTCTCGATGGCGAAGAGAAAGAAGAAGACCCGTTGCATGCCATGCACAACGGTAACCACGCAAAAACGGAGGAATCCGCTGAACTAACCGACGAGCAAGCCATGGAAAGCGCCCGCAAGGCAGTCCAAGGCAAAATCTAACCGAAAACGAACCAAAAACCTTATTACAATGCCTGAGATCAACAAACCTACCATCGCCGAAGCCCTGGTTCACTCGAACCACCGTTTCCGCAAGGAATGCCTCGCCATCATTCCCGCTTCCGTGGAGGAAGTGACCGCTCACATGCGCGTGATCAACAACCTGAAGGGCAAAGAAACCGAAGCGACCATCGTGCCGCAGGCCAACTTCCGTCCCTACCACAGCGAAAAGATCATCGGCGGTACCGCAGGCCTCACCGCCCGCACGCTCGAGACCTTCCCGCTCGAAATCCTCGAGGAATTCGACCCCGAAGACCTCTACACCACTTGCTTCGACACTCCGTTCGACGCACAGAAGGACCAACTCGACATGGTGCGTAAGATGCTCCAAGCCGAGATGGTGAACGCCAGCCGTGGCCTCTGCGACCTCATCTTCCGTGGTGTCCGCAATGCCTCTGGCACAGGCCCCCTCGACGGCTTCAACGGTTTCGACACCATCATCGCCGACGAAGTGGCCGCTGGCAACATCTCGTTCGAAAACGGCAACTTCCTCAACCTGGGCGTTGTCGACGAGTCGAACATCGGCGACCGCTGGAAGCTGATGTACCGCAAGATCAACGAAGTGCTTCGCGGCGGTGCCAAGAAGCAGCTGAAACTCATCTGCTCCTACACCGAGTACGACATGTACAAAAACTGGTATGCCGCCCGCTTCGGCGCTGGCAACTTCCCCGGCACACCCGAACAGACCTTCCTCGACGGCACCGCCAACAAGGTCCAGATTGTTCCGCTGCCCGGCATGGATGGCACTGCCCACTGCTTCATCACCGTCCAGGAGAACATGAAGGTCGGTTTCGACGTGTTCTCGAAACACACCAAGTTCGACGTCCGCATCCCCGACAACCCGAACGTGGTCCAGATGCACGCCAAGATCTACATGGGTGTAGACTTTGGCAACATCGAGAAGGAGTTCCTCTTCGCCGCCGCCCGCACGGTTTCCGACGATACCGTCTACATGGTCCCCGACAAGAGCACCATCACCTTCGAAGACACCGTCCTGGATGCCAGCTCGACCGAAACGGTCACGCTGCAGGGCTTCAACATGACCGCTGCCACCGACCTCAGCCTTGAGGGCAACGACAAGGCTATGTTCTCCCTCTCCGCCGACAGCGTCTCCGCTGACGATGCCAATGCTGAAGGCGGTGCTGAAATCACCATCACCTTCACGCCTACCACCGTGGCAGGCACGAAGAACGCCCAACTGCGTATCTCCAACGCTACCGACAACGTGAACATCATCATCCCGCTGCAGGGTGAAGGCAAAACCGAATAACGGATAGGAGGACCTGACTATGCAACTCAGCGATATCACTTTCCCTATCGGTTCCGTTAACCCCTGCGGCATCAGCGATGAGGTCTACTTCATTCCGAAGCAGTACATCAAAGGCTGGCCCACCATCGAAGACGACTTTGAGCAGGCCGAAAGCATCGAAGAATACGCCAACCTGACCGGCAATTTCACTCTTGCCGCGCAGAAGACCTGGAACCGCCTCTACAGCACGCAAGGCAAGGGCAAAATCAGCTGGGAGTACCAAGGAGAGACCGACTGCAAGGTTGTGGTCAACAAGGCCACCCTGTCGTATCCCAAGCTGAACGACCAAGGCCGTTCACTGGCCAAGTACGCTTCCAACGGTGACTTCGTGTTCATCGTGAAGCACGACGGCAAGTTCTACCTCGTCGGCAGCCAGGACTACCGCGCCACCGTCACGCCTAACGGCGACTCCGGCGACTCGGCTGGTTCTGCCAAGGGCATCACGCTGGAGATCGAGTGCCCGGGCACGACTCCGCTGCCCGTCTACACGGGTACGCTGACCCTCAGCGACGGCTCCTTGAACTGCGAGACGGGTGAGTTCACTCCTTCCAATTCCTAACCAAAACGGGATTCATGAAGAGTATTGAACATTTCAACTCAATGGACGGCTACACCTTCGATGAGGGTGTAGCCTTCCTTGCTTTAGTGAAGTCGCCCATCGGAGTGATACGTCACATCAAGGCTACTCACAACAAGAACCAACTCCACAGCGAGATACATAGGATGCTGCGTATGTCGGCAACTATGCGCCTGCTGAAGGAGAAGGGCTATGGCAAGGAGGTTGCCGCCAAACCTCAGCCCACTGTTTCTGTTCCCAAATCGGACGCCCCCCGTAGGGACGCATCGAATGCGACCGATGAAATCAATCCGGATGAAACCGATATCATCCTAACCTTGGATGACGTCCGCACCCATAAGTATACCCGCCTCGACCAGATGCCCAACGACCTCACCCGACAGTTGTATCTCAAAAAGGAGGATCTATTTCACGAGATGCAGCAATACCACCTCAAAATGAGGAACGTGCCAGAAGGAGAGGAATACAACGAGGAAAGGGCAAAGTATAGGGCAAAAGTCCTGTGTCTGGATGCCGAAGTCGCCGATTACTGGAAACAGATTGACGCTGAAATTGAGCGGTTTATCGCCGAAAGTGAAAGGGCTAAAAATTCGGAAAAAGAAGAAAAGCCCGAAGAAAACAACATCAATGTTTCAGTCTACCGCACCTATATCAGCAAGGCCTTGCGCAAGAAGAAACTCACGCCCGCCCAGCTGGCCGAACTTCAACACCGCGTGGACGCCTTGGTGCAGGCCAAGGCAGAAATCAAGCCTGAAACAATTAAAAAACTGAAAGCCATAGGCATCAGCATTGGATGATCAACTGACCATACCAGGAGTGCGCGTCAGCCGAACCAACTCTATGAAGATGCTCAGGCAGATCGTACAGATGACGGGCACGGAAAGCGTGCTCGTCATCTTCTCCTATTCGGTGACCGATGGATGGCTCCGTCAGCTGATGAAACTCCGACAGGAATACCAGGTGCCGCACATCACCTTGGTACTCGATAGAGAGGTGATGATACGCCATCGGGAGAAACTGATGCAGATCCAGCGCGTGGCTGATGCCTGCTACCTGACGGATAGCCACGCAAAGGTGTACATGAGCCGTGGCAAAGAGCGCACCATCGCATTGATTACCTCTGCCAATGCCACAAACAACTATCGAAACGAATGCTATTATGCAACAGACAGACCAGGAGAAATCGAACAAATCACCCGAGACATCAGAGCAATTCTTGAAGCGTCTGACCGAATCACCGGTTGAAGTCAGGGTAGAGAAATTGGCCGCTCTCTTCTTCACCATCGCCGAAATCGCATTGTTTATCGGCATGGATGAGGAAGATCTTCGCACGGAGATTACTTGCGACTCCGACAGCCCAATCTCGCAAGCCTATTATCGTGGCAAGCTCCGTACCAAAATCATGCTTCGTTTCGACAGCCTCAACTATGCCTTGCACGGTAGCCCACAAGCCATACAGGAAATGCGCGAATACCTTTCCGACCAAAACATAGACGAAAATGCGTGACGAGAACCTTGCTCTGATTGAGGCCAATATGTTCCTGCCCGGCGACCAACGAAAGCCGATGACGGAGAAACAGGAGCAACTGCTGAAGGAAGTGACAGACTGCTACAATCTACAGCTGCAGAAGCCCATGGCCAGCCGCACCTACCTCCGAAACTACCTAATGAAGAAATACAAGGTCTCGAAGGTGCAGGCCTACAACATCATCATCTATTCTGCGGTTCTGCTCGGCAATGTGCAGGCATCGCATAAGAACTGGGTGCGACAGCGTGTCGAGTTCCTATGCGAACAAGCCTATACCGCCGCCGATGCAGGCAACCTGAAAAAGGCTGAAACCCTCACCAAGATTGCCGGTGTGCTCGCCAAGGCTTTCCAAACCAACCTCGACGAGGGCGAATTGATCAACGCACAGAAGTACCTCGAAATCGACCAGGTGAACATCACCATCGACCCCTCGGCACTCGGTATCAAAGTCAGCGAAGCAAAGCAAAAGGACATCGACAAGATGCTTCGAAAGTACGAGATTGAAGATGCCGAAATCATTCCACCAGAGGAGGATAAGGAATGAATAACCTCTACCTTCATCCCGGACAACTCCGTTACAAATTGGTCGACCCGCGCGATTCGGTCAACATCTGCAGCCGTCGATGGGGAAAGTCCTTCATCATCGCCATGCGAATCATGGGCAATGTGCTGGAGATGCCTGGCAGCCTTGGTGTGTTCGTGGCCAGCAGCTTCCGTCAAGCCCACGCCCGCACGCTGCCTTCAGCACTCATGGCCATGGATGCCTTCGGATGGAAAAGAGATGTCCACTATGTCATTGGCAAACGTCCAGACCCGCGATTGGGCTTCAAGGAACCCATCTTTTGCCCAAGTGACCTGAAGGATGTGATTTGGTTTGCCAATGGCACCATCATGATGATCGTGAGCCAGGAGGTGGTGCTGTCGGCCAACTCCCTCACCATCCATTGGCTCGTGGCCGACGAAGCAAAATGTCTTGACTACGACAAACTCTCAAACGAAATACTCCCCGCCATCGGTGGCAGTTCCATCTATTTCAACGATCCGGCAAAGTACCCACATCTTTGGGGCACCACCTACACCACCGATATGCCATGCAGTAAGGAAGGCTTGTGGCTGATCAACAAGTTTGAGAAGGAATGCGACCCGGAATTGTATAATACCATCATCGGGATGGAACTCAAACGCCGCCGACTGATGACGGAGCCGCAAAACAGCTATACACGGCAGCAAATCGCATACCTGACACGAGCAGCCAACCTTTTACGCTCCAAGACACTCTACTATCAGGAGCGATCGATCTTCGATAATATCGAAGTAGTAGGTACAGACTACGTTAAACGTTGTGAGCGAAGTATGCCTGCTTTGGCGTTCCGCACATCTATACTTTGCAAACGTATCGACAAAGTGGAAGGTATGTTCTACGAATCCTTCGACAAGAAACTGCATACCTACCATGCCACCGACAACAGCCGCTTGAACGACTACCAAAAGCAAAAGTACGACTGCCTTCTGGATACGGACATCGAGCGCCTCAAGCCAATAGCCATCTCTTTCGACTATGGCGCCCTCATCAACTGGCTCGTGGCAGCTCAAGTGCAAGGCAAAACGCACAAGACCTTGAAATCCTTCTACACCAAACACCGCCAACGCCTTCGCGAGGTGATTCAACTCTTCTGCGAATACTACGAACCTCATCCGCTCAAGACAGTGATCTACTACTATGATTCCACAGCGTTGGCCACTGGCTTCGTGGAAATGAACCATGGGGCCTATGATATCGTCCACGAAGAGTTCCGCAAACATGGATGGTATGTGAAAGACAAGTATCTCGGCAATCCCATGGCACATGACAAGAAGCACAAGATCATCAACGAAGCCTTTGAAGGCAGGGAACCTTTGATGCCCATGTTCAATGCCGACAATAATGAGGAACTGACCCAAGCCATGTTGCTTGCCGAGGCAATAATAGGTTCCAAGGGCATAAGGAAGGATAAGTCTGGCGAGAAGTCGGACGAAACGGATACCAATCTTCCACTGGAACTCCGCACCGATGGCACCGATGCCTGGGATACCAACTTCCTAGGTTGCCTCACTATGCCTTATGATGACGACGGATTCGTCTATGGATGACCATTGCAAACGCCTATCATTCCGGCTGCAATGGTCAAACCTACCGGCTGCTTAAAGCGGTCAAGTTCGGACGCCTATCAATCCGGCTGAACTTGACCTTCCTACCGGCTGCAAGACTGCAGTGCTTCTAGCACTGCACGCCACGAAAATGCCTATCAGTCCGGCGCGTGGCGGTACCTACCGGATGCTACACCTCTATTAATAACCCCACGAGGCACTCCCACACGGCGATTCTTCTCTCTCTGCGGCAAAGCCGCTTCTCTTTCAGCGGCAAGGCCGCCACTCTTCTTTTCTCACACGGCGGCAAAGCCGCCAGGCCAGCCCCTTCCGTCGGCAATTAACACTACAGCTTCGCTGGATTTCAACTTAGTCAGTCACTTTGTGACTGACTAAGTAAACGGGGAAGGTCTTGCTTTTTCTGGGGATGGAAAAATAAGCAGGATTGACCGTGCTTAATTTGCTTTTTATTTGCTAAGGAAATCCAAACGCATTGCAAATACCTAACATTCAGTGTGTTCTTATATGCGCGATATGTGATATAATTTGCAATTTAAGAGCGTGATAGGGTAAATGATAAGGTAAATGATAGGATAAATGATAGTATAAAATGATAGGATAATGGGAAAATGTCCAAGTTATGTCCAAGTTAATGTCCAAGTAGGGACTATGTATTTACATAAGTAGGGTCCAAGTAGGGTCTTAGTAGGGTCTAAGTAGGGTCTAAGTTGAAGGCACTATGAACTCTAAATTGATAAAGAGGGCGTCTCTCGCCTAAACTCGACCGCGCCATCCGCTCAAACATATTCGACTCGCAAGCAGCTTCGTCTCATACTCGCTCCTACCGCATGACGCACGCTCCAAGATTGCCGCCGACGCCTGCGCCGTCTTCGTTCCACGAGCCACCTCTGAGGAGGTGACAAACGCTCCACTATGACGCGCCTGCGTCGTCGGCAAACATGGAGCTTTAAAGCCCGTCAGCCTGGCCACAGAGTCGTGCCGACACAGTGTCCAGTCTGCCGCCGGTGTGAAGGATATGCCGCATTCGGCATAACCTGTACTGACGTGCAGAACATGCCGACTGCGTCAAAACCTTCACACCGTACGGCCAAGCGGTAGAAAACCCCGTCAGGAAGTCGTCCCGACCTCCTGCCGGGGTTTTCTGTTACCCACCGCACGGCGACATCCCTACGCTCCTGGACTACACCAACCCACCGCACACGCAGTTGAAGTTCCCTACGAAAGAGTCCTTCTTAACGGGCGTTGCTATGGCAATCGTCTGTGCCAGACCATTGCTTTCATGGCAATGCCCTAAAGGACACATTCAAGGGAATTTCGACTGCTCCAGCCGCACAGGCGCGGTTCATCCACTCCGGTCTGCCGCCCTTCACACGCTATTCGTTGACGCCTAATCGGCGGTCGTTCACGCTCCGCGAGCTTATTCATCGGTGTTCACGGTTTCAGCACTTTAACTTCGGTATTCCCTCCAAGAAATCATTCCGTACCACTTTTCGCTGCAAAGATAGTTCCGGCGATCTCTGCATGTCAAGGCACAAGTCGAGCGGCTTTACGAAAAATCTCCATCCACCTCCGGCGGTAGTATTTTTCAAGCCGTCCTTGACGTGCCATCGCCTACTCTCTTTCAGCAGCAAAAGTTATACGGTGATTCCTGGGGGAATGAATTAAAAAAAATGCTGAAAGTGAACGAATTAAATATAAAAAAGTTACCGGCTCAAACCCAAAAGAATAAAGCGATGGAAAACACGATGAACACACAAGAAAACGCCCTTATCATGGTGGCGACTCAGGTCGAAGACTTCGACGACCTTTTGAAAGTACAGGCCGAAACCGGCCTTGATATCGCAGAACTCGAAACAATGTACTACTCAATCATCTAAGGCCATGGAAACGAGATTTTTTGCTACTGGCAACTACCGCAAGGACGGACGCACCGAGACCGCACACGCAATGAAAGAGGGCGCAAATTGGGCAATATATAAGGCCGCCGCCGAAATGGTCAAGTACATCCCGACTAATGCCGTACTCGTTCCCATGCCGAGCCACACGGGGCGCGCCACTTATACGCTGGAACTTTGCAAACGGATTGCACGAGAGACCGCCGCCGAGGTTTGCGACTATCTAAGAGGCAAGGAGAGGGAAACACTCTACAACCTAAAGAAGCAAGGCCGCCGCATTTTGCCCGCAAAATTAGGCTTTTATCTTTCGCAACCCATCCCAAGCGGAAAACTCGTCATCATTATTGATAATGTGGTGGCCACGGGAACGACCGCCGCCGCCGCAGTCCGCGCCATTGGTGGCGGTGTCGTGTTCGCATACGCAGCCGCGACCAATAGCCAAACACGGAAAGACCTTGTAAGACTTTACCCAACCATTTAATAATTAGAGGCAGACACGCCGCTGCAGTTGCGTGTATTATTACAATGTTACAACAATTAAACACCATCCAACCCGCACAAACTTTTGATTTTGAGGCAGAAAAGAACATCGAATTAACCCTTGACACGCTGAAGCGCACACACAAGGAAAACGACATTTTTGGCCGACCGCTGAAAGGCTTTTATCATTATGAAGCGATTGAACGGATAGCGGACGCCGCCGAAAGTCGTGGCCTTATGCCGATTGTGTCCGACCTATGGGCAGCGCAGAACGGCAGCAAATCCCAGCCAGGTGTCGTGTTGTTGCCCCAGGTGGAGGCCGTGACCATGCCCCACGCAGTGGAAGCACACATTTTGCGCCGTGTGTTTTGTACCCTTAATTTAATGCGGTTTGATGATGGCGAGAAATGCACAAATATTGCCTTCACATTCCACCAAGACGGCGTGCAGGTGGCAATCGGTCAGCGCGTCACCATTTGCCGCAACCAGACCATTTTGGGAGCGGAACACACCGCAATAAGCAAGGGCAACGACCAAGGCAGTATTAATGAACTTTTCGCCACGGTGGAAAGATGGCTTGA
>DBXU01000074.1:16074-24780 GCA_002310075.1 Bacteroidales bacterium UBA1204
CCATTGACGCAGGCGCAATTGTCCATTTTCGCCGAACATTTGACGGAGCGCCTAATGTTGGCCGACAGCCTCACGGCATGGGAATTTCTGAATTTAGCGACCGAGGTACACAAGCCAACGACCGCCGACATGCCGCGAATAATCCCCACTAATGCGGCACTCTTCGACATGATGGCCGCCGTTGAGACGGAGACGCAACCCCTTTTGAATTGCTGACAACACGGCGAGCAAGTGACGGCGGCCGCCGAGCCGCCGCCACTACTTAACCCAACGGAGAGCCGCCGAAACGGAGAGCCGCACCGCCGCATATTTCGCGGAACCGATGACCTAATATCCACCGTTTCGGGAGGGCGGCGCGAGGTCTTCCGACAGAAAACCGCCGCGTTTTTGCAAAACGCGGCGGTTAGTTGGCTGAGGAATAGAGATTTGACTGTTTTCAATTGTGAACACGAATAATACAGAAAATTCGCCGCCTGCGGCGTCCGGCGGGACTTGCAGACGGCGAATCGTTTTGTCACTTCATTCGCTTTCGCGGTGGATATTTTTGCAACAAACGAAAAAACGAAACCGCAATGATCAAGGAAAACAAACTCTTTGAAGTCGTGGAAACCCTGAAAACCTTTTCGCTCGAATGGGTGAGTAAGGAAGGGGAGTTGGTGAAGGTTGACGAATGCACTCTCACCAGTTTCCACAGCGACGGAAAGACGATGAACGTAAGGCTGGCCAACTCAGGGCAATTCCGCAAGGTGAACAGAAAGACTGTCACAAAAATCAACGGACAGGAGGTGTTCCTATGAAACCAGGACAAGACTTGATTTGGCTGAGTGACAATGTTTGCTGGTGCAAGGACGCTGTGGCCATCATTGAAAGCCACAACTCGCCAACGCTGTTTGACGAGCCCAACCTTAACATGATAGACGTGGCAGGCTACAGGCTTGCGCCTTGGGGACAGGACAACTGCCTGCCGCAGAACGTTATGGCCAGAATCGAAAAAGCAGAAATCGTTGGTACCAATGCCGACTTCAACTGGAAGGTGATGTACGGCCTCGGACCGAAACTTGTGAAGGTGATCCGCGACCCAGAGAACAACCGAGCCAAGGACTTCTACGAAGTTACGGAAGGCGAAGCCTACGACTTCTATATGAGGAACAATGTGCCGCTCCTGCTGCAGGAGATCATGACCGACATCTCCTATTTCGCCAACGCTTTCCCGATTCTCATCCCTGACAAGAGGGATTCCACGGGCAAACGCCACAAGATTGAGGGCATCCTGCACCGCGAAGCGATGTTCAGCCGATGGGGTGTGGACAAGAATAACCTCATCAACAGGCACCTGTATTCGTCGAAGTGGGACGAGAGCCCAACAGAGAAGGAGATTCAAGAATCTTATGTACTGAACGAGTACAACGCTGTGGAGGACATCAGGAAGCGGCTGCTGATAGGCAAGGATTCGAGACTGTGTTTCCCAATCTACACGACTTCGCCGGGCAGACCTTACTACAGTTATCCCAACTGGTGGAGTATCTTCCGCTCGGGGTGGTACGACCAGGTGACGAACATCCCGACGCTGAAGAAGGCGATCCTGAAATATAACCTCGGCGTGAAGCATATCATCCACATTGCGGACGAATACTTCAGAGAGAAGGAAGAGCTTCTCGGTATCAGCAAGGACGACCACGAGAAGCGCAAGGCGCTCTATGAAGAAGTGGTCAAGCAAATCGGCGATGTGCTGGCAGGAGAGGAGAATGCCGGCAAGGCTATCATCGCAAAGAAGAAGCTGATGCAGAACGGCAGCGGCATGGCCATGGAGAAACTGATTGAGGTGGAAACGATCAAGAACGACATCAGTGGCGGCGAATACATCACTGACTACGAGACCGGCGCCAACATCATATCGTATGCCATGGATGTGCACCCATCGCTGATTGGCGCCACGCCCGGCAAGAATTCGAACAGCCTCAGCGGATCTAACCTCCGCGAGATCTACATCATGAAGCAGTCGCAAAGCAAGCCGTTGGCCTATCTGGCATTGCAATGGTGGCCAGTGGTGCGTGAGGTGAACGGCTGGGACCACAACTTCGAAATCGTGATCCAAGACAGCCTGTTCACGACGCTCGACCAGTCGAAATCAGGCGAAATAAGAACGCAAAACAACATAACACAATGATACTGAGCAATACAACCCAAGCCCAACAGTTTCTGCCGTCGTTGAACCTGACGCTGGCCAACGACCGCTTCAATGACTTCTTCCGACGTGCGCAAACCTGGCTTGTGAGCCACATCATCGGCGAGGAACTGGAAGAGATTCTGGAAATGGAAGTCGCATTGAACGACGACGACCAACACGAGAAGCTGCGCACGCTGTGCCAGCGCGTGATTGCAGAGAAAGCCTTTTACGTGGCCATCCCCGAGATGGACATGCAACTGACCGAGGCAGGCTTTGCCGTGCAGAACAATGAGAACTTCACACCTGCTTCGTCACAACGCGTGGACCGACTGGTGGCGACGCTGCCGGAGAGGATTGCCAACGATGTGGATGCACTTGTACGATTCCTGCTTAAAAACAGCGTGTCGTCTGATACCCCTTATTCCTATTGGCGCGGCAGCGACCAATTCAAGTATCTGACCGCTGCCTTCATCCCGACGCTGGAAGGCTTCAACAAGCAGGCTTTGGCTCTGCAGAAGGTGAAGACTTACGACGAGTTCTACGCCGCAATTCCCATCATGGCCAAGGAGATGAGCAAGGTGGCCGACTACTTCGTGAGCGACAAAGAGGTGTGCAGGCTCAGGGAACTATATCGCGACGACGACGCCTTGCAGATTCACCGCCAGGCCATCGCTGAACTGAAGACTGTGGCTGTGGCTGCCTATTGCAAGGATATCAGGTGTGCCCGCAATGCCGCCGTGTGTGCCCGTGACATTATGATGTCGGCACCCGACATGTTCCCCTTCTTTAAGGCTTCGGATGCGTACAAGTCGCATTCGGTCAACCTCGACGGCGGGAAGACCGTGAATTTATTGTGAACTTATTTCTTACCACAAAAACTTAAAATCATGAAGAAATTCGCAGAATGGCTCGAGGAACATGCCGTGGTTCCCGGGGATTCCACTAAGGCTACAATCGCATTCATTGTCAGCCTTATCATCGCGGCAGTAACAATCACACTATTTGCAGCCTTGGGCTGGAGAGGCGATGCTATTGTGTACCTTCTTGGTGTACTTGTGCTTGGCTCCTGTGTCGGCCTTCCGCTTTTTGAGGCCTTGCGCGCACTTGTAACCAGGAATCCTTGGACACCTTGGTATTGGTTCCCGTCAATTGCCGGCGTTGCCCTCGGCGGACTACTTTCTGTCTTGATTTGTTGGATTTTCGGATGGCACAATTAACATGAAAAAGATCCTTTCCAGACTTTATGCCATCAGGGCAGACAAGTTCCTTCACTTCATCTGCGGACTGATCATCGCACAGGTGGTGTGCCTCCTGTTGGCGCACGCCTGCAACGGATGGATGTTGTTCGTCGGTGCTTTCCTGCTTGGCACTTTGATTGTCGCGGCGAAAGAAATTTCCGACATCAAGTTTGGAGTGCCTTCGTGGAAGGATTTCTTCGCCTCGGTTGTCGGCGTTGTCGTGGGTCTCCTAATCTTGATGATATGACCATCGACCTCCATATACCATCGAATTGGCTGGAGCTGTCGACAGAGCAATTGCGCGATATTGTCGACCTTGCGTCTGCAGGCATTCGCCGCGAAGAGTTCTTACTGATAATGCTGTGCAAACTCTCCGGCATCAAGATGGTGGCCGCAACAACCGATGAGGACGACAAGAGAGTGGTGCACACAAAATTTGTGGACGGCGAAGGGCATGTATTCGACCTCGAAGACTGGCAAGTGACTGAGTTCTGTGAGCGTCTGGCCTTCACATACGACGAGAAGATGCCCATCGGAGCGGCATGGCCATTCAAATGGAACCGTTACCTAATGGACACCCCGTTCGGCGACTGGTTCCATGCCGACGCCCTGGTGCTGGGCTTCACTCTGGATGGAGACCTGGAGAAGCTGAAAGGCGCCATGAAGGACCTCGGCGACCCGCATGACAATCCGACACCCGCCGACGTGACGCTGATGCTGAACTGGTACGACTGCTTCAAGGGATGGCTGCAGGAACGATACCCGCTTGTGTTCCAAAAGGCGGAGCCCGGAGAAGCAGGACCCACTTCGCCCATCGAGGCGAGGCAGAATATCATGCTGATGCTCAATGGCGGCCGACCCCAGGACAACGAGGCCATCGAGCGGAGCAACATGCACGACGTGCTTGCCGCCCTGCAGCATAAGATCGAGGAAGCGAAACACTATGAGGAACAATTGCATAGAATCTGATGAAAAGGACATTCGTTAAGAAGGTGCTGGCCGAGCTGCTGAAGGCCATGGACGAAAACGGCTTCAAGGGCTGCGAGATCATGGAAGTGAACATCAAGACCTGCATCAACAGAAAAGCAGAGATGTTTGCCAGCGCGGAAGCCACCATCACGGAGCCTGGTAACGAAGGAAAGAGTTACAAGGTGCGCAAGGACTTCGACCTATGAGCCATGAGATATGGGTTGAGTGCCCTCGCTGCCATACGGAGTTCGACGCAAGGCTCTGGATGGGGGAGTGCCCGAAGTGCGGCAAGGCCGCAAACTGTCACTCCGATGTCGGGGCAGATGACAACCTTTGCACTGTTCAAGAGAAACCATGTGCGATTCCCAGCCGTGAGTTAGGGCTGGAGTGATACGCTCCCGGGCTTGTCGGCCGCCGCCATGTCCTTTGTCGGCATGGATTGCAGGCCTCGTAGGAGGCAAGCATACTTGGGAGCGCCACAGCGGGGTCACTGGAGTTGGTTCCAGCCCTGTCCCATAAGCAGGTCTACGCGGGTTCGAGTCCCGCCCCCGCTACTCAACCAATAAAAACATAATATATGGTACTGTTTTTCCTATTTGAGTTCATCCTGAAGGCCGTGCTGCTGACGCTCGGTCTTCTTGCCTGGCAAGGCGCAAGATGGGCCGCCATCACCTTCGTTGTGCTGCTGTGCGTGATCGCCCTCTTCGACTTCGTGGCGATATTCGTGTTTCTCTCCGCTAACCACGACATCGAAAGGAGGGTCCCGTGAGCACCAAGGAAACGCACAAGGTGACGCTGATGAGTGTAACCGCAGCCGACGCCAAGAATCCAACCATCCACGTGAAGACGATAGGAAGAAACGATCCGTGTCCGTGCGGCTCGGGCAAGAAGGTGAAGAATTGCTGCGGCGAAACGAAGCAATACTGCTATATCAAAAAGAAAGAGGCGGCAAAAACAACCAAAACCAATAGAGGCCTGGTGCAATACTGTCTGGCTCAGTTGGGCCGCCCGTATTGGTATGGCACCTTCGGACAATTGGCAACACCTTCGCTGCTTGTCCAGAAACGGCAGCAATATCCAAAATACTACACGGCCAACGACTTCGCCAGCCAGATGGGTCAGAAGGTGCACGACTGCATCGGTCTGATCAAGGGATATATGTGGTGCAAGGATGTCAACGACACGAAGCCAGTATACGCCGACCCTGCCTTTCCGGACATCTCGGCTGATGGGCTTTATAGGCACTGCGTGCGGAAAGGGGAGGGCATTGAGACAATGCCAGACGTGCCTGGTATTGCCGTGTTCATGAAAGGACATGTCGGCGTGTATGTCGGCGACGGCCAAGTCATAGAAGCCCGTGGTCATGCCTATGGCGTTGTGATGACCGAACTAAAGCGTCGTGCCTGGAAACGTTGGGCATATATCGAGGAAATCAAGTACCTATGATCCACGTCGTCGTCACCATAAGAAGGGAAGGAGAAGAGGACAGCCCATTTGTCCGCTCGAAGAACTATGCAGGAGAAGATGATGTCGTCAAGGATATCCCCGACATCATCGAGACTATTAAGAAGCATGTAAGATGAGGAATACTTTTCTGTTCATATTATTATGTTTTTGGATTGGCATTCTCTCCGGATGCCGTGCCCAACTGGAAACGAGCAGACAGGAGGTGCACCGGCACGCCGAAGAGATAGGCGTGGAACTCCGCAGAGGCGATAGCCTGTGGAGTTCCATCGCCGAAAGGCTGAGATGCAAGATTGAATTCTACCCGATAGACTCCAATTCACTTTCTGTACTTTCATTTTCCGACTTTCCTGCCGTCCCGTCCGACACCGAGATCAACAACGCACCTGCGCCCTGGTGCGCCGGTGCCGGCCATGGGGCGGTGAAAAGCATCGAGTTCTCGATGGAGAAAACGGAAGAGGAGGTGAAGATGTCCAAGACGGATTCGACCTACAACGGCAAAACCGAAGACCAAGATACCCGGCAGAAGGAGACCTTCAACGAAACGCGGCACGACAATGGCACGGTTGCCACTGTCGCCATTGTCGGCGCCGTGGCCTTGCTCGTGCTATTCATCATTAATATATATCGCAAGAAATGATACGAACGGTTATAATAGACAAGGAAGTGGTGGCGCTCTCGTATGACGAGTCCAACGGGAAGGTCACGCTAGGCCACCTACAGGTTGTGCCCATTGGAATATGGAATAAGATTTATGAAAGGAACGAAAATGAAAAAGTACATTGACCCCGAGAACGAGCGTTACCGCTACTATGTGCGGGAATGCCTGAACGGCTATGCCCTGCAGGTGCTGATAGTGGACCGTGACGAGAACGTGCCGCTCACGCCCCAGGTGGCGGCGCAGTTGCAGATAAGGCTGCCCGACGTCTACCGCATCCAAAACTGCACGCAGGAAGCGGCCGAAAATGCCCTCGATGAGGTGGCCGCACTGAACGGCTGGACCTCTGTTGTTTAGAGAGTTGTAATTCATTTTCATTTTTATTGTTTTTCCTCCGTGATTCGCCCGAATTGCGGAGGTTTTTTCTTTCCAAACCTGCAAGATTTTGATAGTTTTGGAAAAAATTGCACTTTTTTTGAAAAAAATCACTTTTTTTTGTTGCAATGATAGTAATTTTACTATCTTTGCAGCGTCAAACGATAGGAGAAAATGAAGAGACTGAAAGTGATCGAAGTGATTAGGCTGCTTGAAGCCGACGGATGGGAGCTCTGCTACACCAAAGGCGACCACCGCCAATTCAAGCACCCGACGAAAACAGGGAAGGTGACTGTGAGAGGCAAGAAAAGCGAAGTGCTGAGCCAATTCATTCTCAACAGCATCAGGAAACAGGCAGGGTGGAAGTGACCACCCTGCCACTGACAAAGTGGAAACAACAAAAAAAAGTAGATATGGAAAAGAAGGTAACAGTAAAAGTGTATGTCGAATGGGCCGACAAGAATTTCTGCGCCTCATTCGGCGAGAACGTGCCTGGCGTGGTGGCCATCACCGCCAAGGATGTCCGAGAACTTAAAAAAGAGGTGGCCGAAACGCTACGCTTCCATGTGGAAGGCATGTTGGCCGATGGCGACGAGGTGCCGCAATGGCTCGTCGACGGCAACTATGAGTTTGAATTCAACTATGTGGATGCCGCAGCTTTGATCCATGCCTGCGAGCCATACGCCAGCATCGCGGCCTTGAGCCGTGCCACCGGCATCAACCAACGGCTGCTGAGCCACTATGCCAACGGCCTGCGTCATCCGCGCCCTGAGCAACGCCAACGCATCCTCGAGGGCGTTCACCGTATCGGACGCGAACTTCTATCAGTCGTATGACTATCGTTTGACAACGCGGAATGCGACTCCAAGCCCGTGCCTTCACAGGTGCGGGCTTTTATCATTTTCCTGACGTCAGGAAGATGGTATCATTTTGCTGATGTCGACAAAATGATATTTGACCACCTATTTGACCACCTATTTGACCACCTATTTGACCACCTATTTCCTGATGCCAGGAAAATGGTCTTATGTTACTTTTTTGCCAAAAAGTAAAATTGACCGAGCACTTATGTTACTTTTTCGCCGAAAAGTTAACTTATAGGTTTACATAAAAGTTTACATGTACCCGAATCCGCGTTTTTGGGTACATGACGACCGCTATATACCCGGATTTGCGTTTTTGGGTACATATATCTATTTTTGCAGCACCAATCCTAAAATCTAAACATTATGACAGTTATTTGGATATTATTGGGAGCTTTCCTGCTGGGTCTTATATTCTCGGCTCCCATGAAAAAGCAACAAACCGAGGAAACACCGGTAGAAGAGAAGAAGCCCGAACGCCAATTTGGTGTGTCGGTAGTTGAGACCTGGACCGAAGAAGTAGATGGCATTGAGTGCGACGTCGCCGACTTTGCCGTGAAAGGCCTCTACTTTCGATCCAAAGAAGACCAGAAGGCCGCAGAAACACTCCAAGTTGGCGACAAACTTATTATGGAGCCTGAGCCTAATAACCCTAAAGATCCCAATGCTATAAAGGTACTGATGCAAGGTGGCCATCACATCGGATATGTCGATTCCAAATGTGCAGGCTATGTCAAAGACAATATGTATCGGCTTCATAAATTCGTCGTCAGCAAGGTGGACGACTATGGCGACCCGCCTTATATCTATGCCGATGCCTTCTTCAAAAAACAGTGATTTTTGGGAAATTTTCGGGAATTATGAGGAATTTCCCCTAAATTTTTCCGAAAAACGCTTGCAGATTGGAAATTTATCTATATTTGCAGCGTCTTACAGATGAGTTTACTCATCACGCAGGGGCGGCGGAAACAG
>DBXU01000074.1:24844-38566 GCA_002310075.1 Bacteroidales bacterium UBA1204
AGTCCCCTCGTGGTGACCTCATCTGTAAGACAGCGAAAGTGGCGACCGCTTTCTTGTTGCCCAAACCTTTAAATGTCTTACAGATATGCAAAACACACAGAAGACAGCCGGAGAGACGGCACCGAGAACACTGGTAATCATCCGCGATTGCCATTCAAAGCACAACATCCCGGTCGTAGCCAACAGCGACCGTGAAGAAGAAAAGATCCGCCTTCGCGCCATGAGCAAAGGCTTCCTCGTGGCCGTGCGCAAGCCGCGAGAACTTGTGCAGAACTTGGGCGCTTGTGCAACGCCTTCCTTCAGCAACACCTGGCACAAGCCTTCAGCACTCATGGAGCGCACTCGCCCGAAACTGGGCGGCGCCTTCCAACTCACCCTCTCACCCTTAGCTATGAAAGGAGGTGAGGTATGATTACTCGGCTTGAAATTATCACAGAGCTTTGCGAACTGCAAGCAGAAGCGGCAGAACTGAAACGTATGTCCGCAGACCACGACACACGACTGCAACGCCTATTACGGAACATTCAAGAAGAAGTGAGCCAAGAATAAAAAGACGTTATGTTGAAGTTACTTTGAAGTTACTTTAAACCTGCAAAGACTCTGCAAAGGACTTTGCAAAGACCTCGCAACACCATTGCGGGGTCTTTTTTTGTCACTTGCGGGCAGTGTGGCACTTATATTTTCGCAACGAACCAAAATCCGAAACCATGCTTACACTGCCCTTCCTTCAAGAGATATTGCGCGGCGAACTCGAGCAATGCGATGTCGACAAACAAGTGATCGAGTCACCCGGCGGCTACGACGGCATCGTGAGCCTCGTGCAAACCAAAGGCCTGCAAAAGGCCGTAGTGCTCGAACACAACACCTTGGGCGAACTGAGTATTCGCCCTAGTGGATTCATGATAGCCACACAGAGTATTTGGATCATGAAGATGATCGGTAAGGATGCCGACCGGGCCGCAGCCCAGGCCGAGATGTTTGCCGACATGAAGCGCATCGTCGGCGTGCTGGCAAAGTATCACCAGTATCCCGAATCGCTGCTAGGTTGGGATGCTGAAGTTGTGCGCCAATATCTTGATGGTTGGGATCCCTATTCGATGCCCTACTCGGTGCGCAACGCCGGGCCCAACTACACCGGCTATGAGTTCTCGTTGAACTTCGACGAAGACATCGACCTTGCCTATCACGCCCTACCCAAGAAGTGACCATGGACAAGCACAGCATAGTGGACCTGAGGGAATGGGCCGAAATCACCATGCAGCGGTGGGAGATGAAGATTGCCAGGCTGAAGTTTCTCCCGACTCACAGCGGCGACCTCATCAACTCATTTCGCGCCCATGTGGAGAACGATGCAAACGGCGACACGGCCAAGATAGCGTTCACCTTCCTCTATTACGGCTACTACGTGGATGCAGGCGCTGGACCAGGCGACCGCATCCCGAAGAAATGGTTCAACAAGATCTACTGGCGCGAGTTCAACCAACTCGGGCGACTGATGGCCGCTCAATATGGTCAGGAGTGGATTGAAGATGTGATGAAATCAATAGAAACTATCAATTACCATGGCTAACAGAAACACACAAGAGGCCGAAGTAATCGTAACGCTTAACGGCTCCGCAGCCAAGAAGGCCGTTGCGGAAATGAAGGAAGAGTACAAGCAACTGACCGAAGCCGCCCGCGATGCCTACAAGGCAGGCAACGACGCACTCGGCAAGAAACTCGATGCCCAGGCACAAAAGCTAACCAAGGACATCGAGATAACCCAACGCGAAACGAAGAAATTCGCCGATATCCTTAAGAATGTGAACGGCGCCAGCCTGAAGGAGTTGAACAGTGCAGCAAAGCAGCTAAGGTCAGAAATCAGCAAACTCACACCAGGCACGCAAGAGTTTGTCAGCAAGTCGAAACAACTGCAGCAGGTGAACACAAGAATCAACCAGTTGAAAGGAAGTTTCAAGGGCCTTGTGGCCGAAGAGAAGGCCGCGTCGCTCTCGTTAAAAGGCCTTGCCGATGGCTTCAACAAGTATTTCGGGATGGTGACAGCAGGAATCGCTGCCGTCACGGGCATGTCGATGGCGTTCCGGAAGGCTGCCGAGGAAGCGGCCAAACTCGACGACGTGTATTCCGACGTGATGAAGACCACAGGCCTGCTCCATGATGAGGTGGCAGAACTCGACAAAGACCTGATGAAGATCGACACCCGCACCAGCCGCGAGCAGCTGCTGCTGCTTGCCCGCGATGCCGGAAAACTCGGTATCACCGGTAAGGAAAACATCCTTGGATTTGTGCGTGCCGCCGACCAGATACAGGTGGCCTTGGGTGAAGACCTTGGCGAAGGCGCCATAAAGGAGTTGGGAAAGATTGCAGACGTGCTTGGCTACACCAACACCATGGGCATCGAGAAGTCGCTGCTTTCCATTGGCTCGGCGGTGAATGCCGTTGGCCAGGCCAGCACGGCGAGCGAGGCCTACCTGGTGGAGTTTACCCAGCGACTGGCAGGCGTGGCTGCCCAGACGGGTATCAGCGCGGCCAACATCATCGGCTTCGCCTCGGGACTTGACCAGTCGGCCATGCAGGTGGAGATGGCCTCGACCGCCTTCCAGAAGTTCCTGATGAAACTGTATGAGGATCCTGCCAAGTTTGCCGCATACGCCAATCTGGAGGTCGGCAAGTTTACGGAACTGCTCAAGAACGATGCCAACCAGGCCATCATCACCATCATGAAGTCGCTGAACGAGAAGGACGGTTTTGCCGCTCTCGTTCCAATCTTCGATGAGATGAAACTGAACGGTGCCCGCGCAGTTGGCGTATTGTCGGCAATGGCAACCAATATCGACGCCGTGACCGAGGCGCAGGCCTTGGCCAACGTTGAGTTTGAGAAAGCAACCAGCGTAACCGAGGAATACAACACCAAGAACAACAATATGCAGGCGCAGTTGGAGAAAGCCAGAAAGGAAGTCCAAAACGCCAGCATCGCCCTTGGCCAAAGGCTCAATCCCATCATGCTGAAGTCGACCAAGGCAACCACCTACTTGATTAAAGCCTTGGCTTCCTATGGAAAGGAAATCAAGACGGTGTTGGTTGTGATTGTGGCTTTGACGGTGGCATTGAAAGCCAAGGTGATTTGGCTGAAGTTGGTGGCCACATGGAACGCAACCATCAAAGCCGGCTCGTTGGCTTTGGCGGCGGCTCAGGCTTTGCTTGCTGGCAATGTAACGAGAGCTGCGGCCGCATGGGCCTTGATGAACACCGCCATGAAGGCATCGGTGTTTGGAGTGGTGGCGGCGGCAATAGCAGGACTTGTAATCTGGATTCAACGCTTAGGCAAGGAGACAAAACAGTTGACGGAATATCAGAAGTTTGAAAAGCAACTAACTGAAGATATATCAAAGGTAACGAGCGATGAAGCTGCAAGAGTTAAAGCGTTGAAATCTATTGTTGAGGATTCGAACCAAGCATATCAGGAAAGAAAACTGGCATTGCAGGAATTGAAACGCATGGTTCCGGATTACCATGCCGACTTGACAGAAGAAGGATTACTGATCAACAATAATACGGAAGCCCTTGATGGATACATCGAGGCAATGCTAAAAGCCGCCAAAACACAAGCACTCCAAGACAAGTTGAGGGAAAATGCAAACAAGCAATTCGAGCAAACCCAGTATCTGGAAGAAAACGCACCTCAAGAATTCAAGGATGTAAATGGGGAATGGAGAAGGTCGTATTCGGAAGCCGTAGACTACGGAGGGCAGAGGATGGGTCTTCTTACGAATTGGATAAGTAAAGATTGCGAAGCCGCCATAGACAGATTGGAAGAGTTCAAGAAGGAAGAGCAGCTAATTCTTGGCATGATTAGAAATGTTGGAGAAAGCAGCTTGATACCGACATCAGGAGGTACAGGTGGGAGCGGTGACGGCCCCAAAGGCCCCGGCATGACCGACAAGGAAGCCAAGAAGGCCTACGACAACGAGATCAAGCAACTGGAAGAGAATCAGCGCGTGAAGGAGAATGTGCTGAAACGCAGCCTGATGAACCAGGAAATCACGCAGGCGGAATACAACGCCCGCATGAACCTGCTGAAGATGGAAGGGCTGCAAGAGCAAATCAACATCGCGAAGAAGTACGGCCAGGACACCACGAAATACACCTCACAGCTGCTCGACGAGGAAATCAAGCTCGTCGGCGACGGCATGGCAGAGTTGGAGGAGAAGATGACGGACTTGGTTCCCAAGTCGAACATCGTGGATCCACAAGCCAACGAGCAGTTCTGGGATGAGATCTACAAGAAGCGAGAAGATATAGTTGCCCAATTGCAGGACAAGTCGCTGAAGACCCAGTATGACACCGAGATGATGTGGCTGGAGAAACTCCACCAAAACGAGATGCTCTCGGAAGAGGAGTTCCAGAAGGCGAAATTCCAGACCAAGCTGAAATACGCCCAGCAATATGCCGAACAGTACAATTCGCTCGCCAGCCAGGCAGGCGACATGGTGAAGGCATTGCAAGATGCAGAACTGGCGCAAGCCGAAGCCAAATACCAAGCCGAACTGGCAGCCGCAGGCGACAACGCCGAGGAAAAGGAGCGCATCGAGGCTGAACACGAGAAGAAGAAGCTGGAGATACAAAAGAAGTATGCCGATGCCGACATGATTATCAACATCGCCAAGACCATCGGCGCAGGCGCACTGGCCATCATGCAGGCCTTCGCCCAACTGGGTCCCGTGGCAGGTGCAGTGGCCGCCNNCCGCCATGATCGGCGTGACCACTGCCGCCGAGGTGGCCACCATTATAGCCCAGCGCAATGCCATCAAGAACGCAAGCGCAGGTGGCGGCTCCGGTTCGGCCTCGCTGAACACGGGCACACGCACAATCACGGGCTACAGCGAAGGCGGCAACACGCCATGGGCGGCTTCGGACGACACCCCCGTCGGCGTAGTCCATGCCAACGAATGGGTGGCACCTGCATGGATGAAGAGAAGGGAACCGCTGCTGTTTGCCAGCCTCGAACGCTACCGCAAGGCTGGCAGCCACGGCCGCAGCGGCTCGATGAGCAGCGGCTTCGCCGCCGGAGGCAACACGGGCTCTGGCGCACTGGCCATCAGCCAGGGAGGCGACCTTCACTCGGCCGTGAAAGTCGCCGTGGTAGACGCCTTCGAGAGCGGCGCCATACGCGTGGTGCTGGTCCGCAAAGACCTTTCGGAACTGGATGCACAAAGTGAGAAATTCACACAAATGACTTCAAGATCATGAACCTGAAAACAGAAAAAGGACAACTAGACCTGCACCAGGGCTTTTCGCTTAATATGGAGCGAACCAACCCGCTCCTGAGCGACAAAGGCGATGCGTCGGTACCAGCCACGCTGCCTTCGTCATCAAAGAACCTTGCTATCCTTGGCCATCGCGAGCGTATCGACAGGGGAGAGCGTTACCTCAACAAAGTGGAGGCCATCCTGCAGGTTGGACCTGTGCAAAAACGCGGACACCTGGTATTCGACACCGTACACCGCCTCGAAGGCATCGACGCTTCGCTGGCCATCGACAGCAGTGACCTCTATGTGAAGGCCAAAGACAAGACCTTGAAGCAGATCTTTGAAGAAGCCGACACGGAAGGTGTGTCGAAGATGACCTTCGGTAGCGTGGAAGCCGCAATGGATATCATGCAGGACTGCTACGAGGGCGACGACACAAAAGACTTCACAATCTTCCCGGTGGCCATTGCACCGTATGAGCAAGAAATACAGGGAGTGAAGAATAAGATTTACCAATACAATAACGAGGTTGACTATCTCAACCAGTTGGTATGGGCTGCACGAACCACCCACGAAGGAGATGTGATTATGTATGTGCCTGAAGGCTACGGCATCGCTCCATTCCTGAAACTTCATCGCCTGCTTCACCGACTTTTCGAGTGCCTGGGCTACACGGTCACTGAAAACTGTTTCGATGACACGACAGGCGACAACATTCTGGCCAACCTGGTCATCGTGCATAACTGCTCTGATGCCCTTGTTCGCCCAATTCTGTTGTACAGCGACCTTGTACCGAGCTGCACCCTCAGCGACTTTCTTTCGTGGCTGCTGGCCAAGTTCCACGCACAACCAGTGGTTGACTCAGAGACCAAGACGGTAAAGATCGTGCTAATGGAAGACATGCTGGCATCCACACCCGACATGGACCTCTCGGGCAAGGTGGAAGGCGACTTCAAGGTGCAACTCAACCCTTCGAAACGCATCGTGCTTACCCCAACAAACAGCCTCGAAGGCACGACACCGGCAGCCGATAGTTTCGACAAACTCGTCGAAAAATATGGCGGTTATGTGGAAGCAAACGAGGATCAATGGGTTGCTCAGACATATAATGACTGCCTTGTGCTTCGCAAAGCCACTGGCCAATTCTACGCCTTTATAAGAGACTTAAGCACCGGCAACCAAGTGAAAGAGCCGCTTGGAAGCAACCATTTCGTGTATGACCGAGCCAACAGCGACGACACGGAAGCCTTCAGCCAGTCGGATGTGATGCCGCTGATGCTGTGCGGCCTAGTGAAGCCTATGCAAACCCGTGATGTGGTGCCGTTCATTGGCGAACGCCTGCACTTCCATACATCATATAACGGCAACAAGGAAGACGACAAGCAGGAAATCATCCTCTGCCAAAAAGCCTTCAGCGCCAATTTCCACTATCTAACCACCGGAACGACTCAGGACTATATCCCACATAAGACCAATTCCGGGACCGACCTTGCATTGAACCTGACGAACTACGGATTGTATGATCGCTTTTGGAAAAACTACAACGAGCTCATCCTCAACTACCCCGTTCGTCTGACAGGAAGGGTATTGTACGACCTTGGAACATTCCTCGGTATGGACATGTGCCGTCCGAAATTCTTTGCCGGTCAAAACCTGATGCCTGTGTCGGCATCTGCTCCATTGAACGACCGATTCGGCCTGACTGACGTAGAGATGATCCTGGTGAAAAAGTATGTGGACGGCATCGCCGACACACCCATCACACCTTCGGCAGGAACCGGGCTGAAATGGGTATTGAAATTCTCCGGTGGCTCGCCGAACGTTATTATCGAAGACCTTTGGGATAATACGGTGGTGGATTTTGAGAACACACATCCGACCTACGCCGTGGCGTACGACGAAATGACGGATTCTTCGATAACCATCTCTGGTTCCAGCGGGTCGCAGTATCTCGGACTTCCGCTATATGAGGGCCAAACTATCGACATAGGGAACCACGACGTGGTGGTCACCGTAAACGGATTTGTCATATACAAAGACACATCGCTTCCGCAATCAGGTGAACAAAGAGCCTTCCTTTCAGACTCGCAGACATTGTTCAACAGCCACTGCGTCTTTGTCGCAGAACGAGCATAAATTGTCACTACCACCGCAAAAACCACATATACCTTTGCAACCATCATGAGTGTAATCATATCACAGACACAGCGACCAACGCTGCACGCCATGTACGCCAAAAACACCGTGCCGCATCTGTTGATTGAAGCGACAGAGAATATCACTGTGCAACTCCTATACTGGCCATACGACGATCGTGACAACGCCCAATGGAACGATGCCGACATCGTCTTCACCGGAAGTTACTCTCCTGACTTCAACGGAGAGATTGATATCGACTTCGGTGAACTTTATGGCGCCTACCTCAGCACCGTGATCCCGACCAACGACAGCACCGAACTGGACCAATCGCCAGGTGCCGGATACTTTCATCTGTTAATTAGCGGAAGCGATTCGGGCGCGATCAACACGAATAGCCTCAGATGGTATGTCGCAAACGCCAAGCTGAAGTCGTCGCAATCGTTCCAGTCGTGGAGCATGGCCAACTTCCTCACCAACCAACCGATTGAGAAGGTGACGAACTACGAGTCACCCGAATGGCTTACCTGGATTGACTACGGATCGGGATGCGACCTGATTGCCAGGTTCTATCGGAAAAACGGCGAATCGATTGAAACCACGGTGAGAAGCGCAACGGATGCGGGCGTGTTCAGTGCCAACGTGCGATACAGCCGACTCATTCAAATGGCCAATGTGACATCGCCAAGCCAGCTGCAGGGCTTCTACGACCTTATCCTCGTCAACAGCAAGCAACAGGAAGTGGCTTGCCAAAGATACATCTATGAAGAACGGACAGGAATGGAGAAATACTTCCTCTTCGTAAACGCTCTTGGCGGCATCGACACACTGATATGCCAGGGGGAGAATGTGCTGCAGCCAAACACGGCACACAACATCGGGCGATTTGCAGACCATTACCGAGCTTTGGACGACACCGACGACAAACGCCGCTGGAACCAAAACACCGGAATGGTGCCGACGCAGTATCGTAACTGGATATATGAGTTGCTTACCAACAAGCAAGGTGCACAGAAATATGACCCCGCTGCGCTGGACTACTATTCCATCGTGGTCGACCAGTCAGACGTCAGCATGAGCGACCACGGGCAGCTTTCGCAAGCCTCGTTTGGCTACATTCTTGACGAGACCGTCAACGTAATGTCAGACACCGAGCGAGCTGTCGACCGGATGCTTCACCAAAGCGTCGCCGAACAGGCTGAAGCCTTCGATGACGTAAGAGCCAAACAAACGGCCGTGATGCAGGATGACGGACATGGTGGATTTGAGACCAACGAACTTATAATTCCTGCCTCAACGATCTATGTGAATGACAACCGTACATTGAAAAGCGTTGGAGAGCCTCCTGTCTATTACTTCCTCAACGGCAGCCAAACGGCAGCGGGAAGTTTTTCGCCAGGAAGCGAAGACAATCCTACCGTCATAAACAAGCAAGCCAACGACTCGATCAGCTTCGCGACTCAAAATGAGAACATCGAATTGCTGGAAATCAAGTATTATCCAACTCAAACTACATAAGACATGGCAAGATTCCTTAAAGTGGTTGATTGGTACGTTCACCTGGCAATGATAGTCTCTATCGGACTAGGCATTGCGGCTTTCTGCATTCCTCCTACAGCCGTGATCGACAGGAGTGTCCTAGCGTTCATAGCCGAGATAACCGGAGCTGCAGCATTGCTAACCTTCCTGACAAAACTGCCGGAATACATCGAGAAAGGCGCCACCGCCCGCTTCCAGCGAGGCAACACGTCAATTGAAGTTGGCGGCAAAAAGAAAAACGCACCTTATAGAGAAGAAACTGAAGAAACAATAGACTAAAACTTACTATCATGAATTCATCGAACAAAGTCGAAAAACTGAACATCGAAAACGGCAATACGATCCGTTTCGAAGCAAGGTCGGCCAACGCCAGAATCCACCTCGAAGGAAGTGGAGATATCGTGGCCGAAGTGAGCGTAGACGGCAAGCACTACGCTCAGATCCCCCATGAAGTGGCATTCAAAGACGGAGTTTGCATCTTCCCATTTGCATGCTATATCGGTGACAAAATCCGTATTTCTGCCACCAGCATCACTGCAGCTATGATCAATTTCAACAATGTTAAACTATTAGAAAGGAACTAAAGATGGAAGGAATCAACGCAAGATTGAACGAGCAAGGTGGGTCCGGCGGTGGAGGAGGCGGCGGCGGTGAAGCCGCGAAACTCGCCGTATTGATCACCTATTCAGAACTGTTGGCACTCGCTAACGGCGGCCAACTTACACCTGGCACCTGGTACCGAATCACGGACTACCAATGCACCACCACTCAGGACGGCACCCAAAGCGCCGGACACGCATTCGATATCATCGTTCGTGCCGACGACGCCAGCCGCCTCAACGAAAACGCCTTCGCGGCCCATCACGAGGGCGACACCTATTTCCAGGACTGCGATCTCGAAGCATGGGTGCTGAAGTATTGCGTCACAAACGACACCAACCGCTTCGCATGGGCCGATGCCGAAAACGGCAAAGGCGTTGTCTTCTACATGAAAGACGAGTGGTCCAACGAATGCGGCTATGACTTCAAGAACATCCTCTTCGCCAACAGCGGGGTATCGCCCAGTCCAGATCCAGGTCCAGAACCAGAACCGGGTCCAAAAGGAGCAACTCGTGACGGCGAAGTGGGTTACTGCTACACCTTCACTTGGGTGACCGAAGATGGAGTGATCCAAGACGCATCGATCGTTTGCCAAACGATGGACAATGGAGAAGGAATGTATAGGGGAGTGACCGGAAACGTTATCAAGGAATGCTATATGCCTGTAGCCTACGAAGGCGGTGGCGGTGACGATCCTGGCACGGAAGAGATGTCATCAATCAACACAAGAGGCGCAAAGGGCGTTTCCATGATGAAAGGTTCGAAATCGTTGGCCAAAAACAGGGATGGTGAATCAGGCTCTTTGAAGCTTTACCTGCCTTTCAACATGTTCATCAACACCTTTGAGGATGCTGGTGGAGAGTATTGTTTTGGCTGCGTTTCCAATGAAATTGGAGCGAACAGCTATATGATCAAATTCGGAACGTGGTGCTCCATGATGTCGTTTGGGAACAACAACAGGGGTCTGTCGTTTGGGAACGAAAATGGCGGTATGTCGTTTGGGAACTACAACGAATCAATGACGTTTGGGAACGAAAATTCCGATATGACGTTTGGGAACTACAATGGCAATATGACGTTTGGGAACGAAAACTACGACATGACGTTTGGGAACGGATGTGGTATGATGTCGTTTGGGAACGTAAATAACAGTATGTCGTTTGGGAACAGAAATTTTGGTCTGTCGTTTGGGAACTTCAATTTCAATCTGTCGTTTGGGAACAACAACAGGGGTCTGTCGTTTGGGAACAACATCCGCTACGTCACCGTGTTTGATGGAGCAGGCAACTGCGATGTAACTGGCACTGATTCAGGATACGTGCAATATGCACAAATCCTCAACAGCGTTGGAAGCAACGGCCACGTGACCATCAACTTCGCGAAAGACCAGCTGTACACCCAAGTGGCCGGACTCAACAACAGTGGGAATTTGGTGATCTGGAATCCTGCCGGAAACTCATCGCCTTCGTAAGTCGAAATTTGCCTATTCTTGCACTATATATGCAAGATTAGGCAAACAATCGACTGGAATAGTCTATTGAAAACGATACGCAACGACCTGAAACAACGGTTGTTGCGTATTTGTTTTTGATGACTTCTGAAGTAATTGTTCCCAAACTTTTCCTAATGTCCGAAATTCCACCCTTCGCGCGCGCGATACCATCATATTCGGTACAGTCAATAAGAGTGCGCTTGGCCGTTTTAGGACGACCAAGAAGGTTGAAACAAGCCGGATAAAAGCCTTATTTCACCTTTGAAACCTCAATCTCGATACTGCGCCGGTCGACCTCACGATAGATTTCCGTGGTCTGCAGCTTCTGATGCCCGAGCAGTTTCGATATGGTGGCCAGATCAACGCCTTGTTGGCCTAGAAGGGTCGCAAAGGTGTGGCGACTGGAATGGAAAGTGATTTTGGCATCTGCGCCGATGGAGTCAAGTATAGGACGAAGCGCCCTGTTGACCGAAGCGTTAGGTCCAAGCTTTTTTGTTAGTTTGCCGATGTCGCCACCGTACTTGCCTACTAAGGTCATCATCTTCCCTCCGAAAAGAGTTCCGATGGGGATTTCGACAGTGAACTTGGTCTTCTGCATCGCTATGGTCAGCCAGCCATCCTTGATGTGCTGCTGACGCAAAGCTGTGATGTCGCTGAAGCGCAAGCCGCAATAACATCCGACCAAGAATGCGTCGCGGACGATATCATCGTACCCATTAAGCCTCATGGACTCTAATTGCTGCAGCTGTTCCTTGGTGATATAACCCTTCTTCGACACCATCTGTTGGATCCTGAACCTGTCAAATGGATTGAAGCTGATGATGTCGCGATTTTTCGCCTCGTTCAACACAGCCCTCAGCAGACGCAGGCGACTTATCCTGGTGTTGTGCGAAATGTTCAGCGAACGAAGCCAGCGATCGTAGCTGACGACATACTGATAGTCGATCTCGGTGACACGCACTCCGGCTCGGAACCGCTCCAGGTTGTTGAACAAGGTGCGGTAGTTCTTCTTGGTCACCTCGTTGCGCTCGCTGGCGTTGATGACTTCGAGCCCGAAGTCGATCAGCTTTGCCGATGGCGACAAATGCGCCTTCACGGCTTCCTTGAGTATCGGCAAGGTGACTTCGACACCTTTTTTGATATACTCAAGTTCGACATCCTCGACTTCGCGAATCATAGAGTAAAGCGCATAGTTGAGGCCATCGGCCAAATCGGTGTTCACCACACAGCCTCTGGCGAACTGCTCGGGCTTCAGGTAGGTGTGCGTCGAAAAGTAGGCTTTCCGACCTTGCTGTTCGGCCTCGATCTGCACAAGGCCCTCGCCCCTTTGGTTGAGGCATCCGCTCCGGTTCCACACCAGGCGNNGTAACGAATCTTTTTGATCATGTGAATATAATTTGGTTAGAAATTGGGTGCTTTCTTTGAAATTGTCTCAACCAAATGCGGGTCAACATGATTCGCATAACGGGTTGTCATGCTCAGATCATGGTGGTCCGCGTGTTGCATGACCGTCAACGGGTCGATGCCACATTTCAACATTTCGTTAATTCCGGTGTCGCGTAAGGAGTATAGTTCCATTTCGTCGGGGAGATGCAGCGCTTTTCGCATTTCTATCCAATCCTTCGAGAAACGAGAGTGGGGGATGGGCTTCTTTCCAGCAGCGTAGTCTTTGCTGCCAATAAGATAGTCGTCGCCATTTGCACCTTTGAGCCAATCAGCCACCAAGCCCTCCAAAGTGGGATTCATGGTGGCGATACGGGCAAAGTGCGTCTTGGCGACCTCGGGACGGATAAGGATGTAATGCTCTTTCAAAAACACATCGCTAACCTTGAGGCAACGGATTTCCTTTGGCCTAATGAGTGAAGAGTAAACCAACTGGCTCACTATGAGCAAGCCAAGGTTGTTTTCCTTGCAATAGGCCGTAATCCGTTTGCGCGTGTCGGCAGGTATCAAAACCCTTCGTTTTTCGGCCTCACGCTTTGGCTTGATGCCACCAAACGGGTTTTCTTTGCAGTAGCACTTTGCCACCGCCCAAGAAAACAGTGCCCGTGCCGCTTTGAGTTGGTTGTTCCATGAACGCCCCTTGAGTTTCCGTTCAACCGAGCAATAGTCCAAATACCGAATGGCAAGCACCTTATTAAATAAGATGGCTTGGCAGTCGGGGACATTCTCGTTTACCCAAGCCCCGAAGATGGTACAAAACGACTTGTAAGAACGGAGGGTGTCGGGGCGAAGTTCATCCTGCTTTTCGGCCAGGTATGCACGAATTACGACCGAAAGCGAGGTGTAGAATCTTGCGTTTTGGTTTTCGCCAATAGGAGACCAACCGCCAGCGAGCTTCGCGTTGATGGTGTTGATGATGCCGTTGCAATGCGCTTTGAAGTCGGCAAGTCGGGGATAGTGTTTTCGCAACACGTTGACATGTGTGCGAAAACGCTGCATTTTTCCAATGTTGGGATTAAATGTTTGATATTCAATGTACCAACCGTGCGAATTGCTTTTCAATTGCGCGGGCAGAAATTCGATTACAGACATTTTTTTTTCTCCTTTTCGCCTGGCGAAAAGGTCGTTCAACATCGGTAATTCGTGTGCAAATCGTGTGCACTTTATACAAGGAAATCAGCCTTAAAAGACTGATTTCCAACGCTTGTGACCCGGCTGGGGCTCGAACCCAGGACCCCAACATTAAAAGTGTTGTGCTCTACC
>DBXU01000022.1:0-3230 GCA_002310075.1 Bacteroidales bacterium UBA1204
GCGCGAGGCACGAGATCCTCTTCCTTATCGACCTCATCAGTCTCTGCTATGGCCTCTTGCACGTCGGCGCTGACGAAGTCGACTTGGAAGCCAAATTCCTCGGCCACCACGGTCAAGGCTTCGGCGTCGAGACGCTGGTTGATGGACACAGGCATACCGAGGCTCATGCAGGTGCCGATGACCTTCACCACAGGCACGTTCATCATCGTTGCCAACTCATTGGCGGTGACAAACTCGGTCACCTTCAAGACCTTCTTGTCCTCCTCTTGGCGCATCATCTCTTCCATCATGGTGCCTGCCACATGCTGGCGTTTCTCACGACGGTGCTTCGAGGTCTTCGACTTGCCCATTGGAGACAAGCGCGCCAAGGTGTCTTTGATCTGCTTCGAGATTTCCTCTTCACTCAGCTCAGGTTTCTCCTCGCGTTTTATCGCCTTGTTTTTGTCTTTCTTGCTTAAGGGTTTGCCGTTATCTTTCGGGCCTTTCTTGCCGAAATCGCCACCTTGGTTCTTCGGTCCCTTGCCAGGCTTACCGCCTTGCTGACGGTCTCCCGTAGGATTCTCTGAAGAGCCTTCTGGCTTTCCTTGAATACGCTTGCGTTTTTTCTTGTTGCGCGACTCCTCGTTCGACTCGGCGCCCTTGGCACGCTTACGCTCTTCAGGCAGTTCAATCTTATCCAGAATCTTCGGACCTTCAAGCTTTTTGACTTCCACCTTAATGAACTTAGGTTCTGCCTTTTCAGCTTCTTCTTCAGGTTGTTTTACTTCAGGAACAACTTTCTCGGCCGGTTTCTCTTCCTCTTTTATAGGTTTCTCTTCCTTAGGCTCTTCTTTGGGCTTCTCCTGCTTCACAGGTTCCTGTTCCTTCTTCTCCTTTGCCTTTTTCGATGCATTCGATTTGGGTTGAAGCGCTTCCAAATCAATCTTACCCAACACCTTGATCTGTGGTTCTTTCTCAGTATCCTCCGACTTTTCTGGTTGTGATACGGGCTCCACCTTCTCTTGCTTTACAGCGGGAGCTGGAGTCGTTTTGCTGGTCTTCTTGGAAGGTGTTATCGTATTGGTACGGATGATGACCTCCTCATGGTCCTCATCAGCCTCAGGTTTCGAGGATTGGAATGTGGATTCAACGGAAACAGAGCCTCCCTTATAGGAGAGATCGCCCAATTTCTTCGCCTCATTCTTCACCTCTTTCTCGCCTTGGTATTCCTTCACGAGCAGACTGTACATCTCAGAGGTAAGCTTGGTATTCGGCGAGGAATCAACCTGGAATCCTTTCTTTGCGAGGAACTCCAAGATGGTCGAAACCCCCACGTTGAATTCTTTTGCCGCTTTCGACAATCGAATGGTATAATTAGTTTCTTCGGACATAGTTTCTTTCTCTTTTGTTTCTCGTTAGTTGTCTTTTAGCGATGGTCATTCAGGATCTGATTCAAACTCAGCCTTCAAAATGCGGAAGACATCCTTGACAGTTTCAATCTCAAGGTCGGCACGCGATGCCACTTCCTCGGGCGTATATGACAACACGTTCTTAGCCGTGTCGCAGCCCATGTGAACGAGGGAGTCGATGATCCACTGATCGATTTCATCGGCAAATTCTTGCAGGTCGACATCTTCTTCATCGGCGTTGGCTTCGCTGTTGCGATACACATCGATTTCATAACCTGTCAGCTTGCCGGCAAGTTTGATGTTATATCCGCCCTTACCGATGGCGAGGCTGATTTGGTCGTTCTCCATGTACACATTGGCCATGGTGTTATCGTCGCTGATGACGATGTTGGTGATCTTGGCAGGGCTCAAGGCACGGGTGATGAACAGCACCGGGTTGGTCGTCCAGTTGATGACGTCGATGTTCTCATTACGCAACTCACGAACGATGCCATGGATACGGCTACCCTTCATACCGACGCAAGCGCCGACGGGGTCGATGCGGTCGTCGTAGGACTCCACAGCGATTTTGGCACGTTGGCCAGGTTCGCGGACGATTTTCTTAATGGTGATGAGACCATCGTAAATCTCAGGCACCTCAGCTTCAAGCAGACGCTGCAGGAAGATCTCGGAAGTACGCGACAAGACAACGACGGGAGAACCGTTGACGCTCTCGACGCTTTTCACGATGGCGCGAAGGGTATCACCTTTCTTATAAATGTCACTCGGGATCTGCTCCAAACGCGGCAGGGTCAGCTCGATGCCCTCATCATCGACGACGACAATCTCACGCTTCCAAGAATGAACCACCTCGGCTGTGATGATATCACCCACCTTATCCTTGTATTTCTGGAAGATGTTTTCCTTTTCATACTCGGCAACTTTGGTCTGCAGGTTCTGACGCAGGGCCAAGATGTCGCGACGGCCGAAGCTTTCAATACGAAGCACCTCACTGACATCGTCACCAACTTCGAAGTCGGGTTCGATTTTGATGGCATCCGACAATTTGATCTGACGGAGCGGATCCTCAACAGCGTCGTCTTCAACAACGGTACGGTTGTGGTAGATCTCAAAGTCACCCTTGTCGACGTTCACGATGATATCGATAAAGTCCTCGGTATCCGTATCGAACTTTTTGTTCAGCATGCCTCTGAACACATCCTCGATGATGCGCATCATGGCTTCGCGGTCAATGTTCTTGAATTCCTTGAATTCAGAGAAAGTCTCTACTAATTTGTAGTTATCCATTGTATATTATTATTAATTGATTATCAAAAAATTATAGCAGGTTTGATTTCCGCTTTCTTGCGTTCGAAGAACAGGTTGACGGGTTCCTCTACGAGCTTTTTCTTCGAGGCTTTTTTGGGTGCTGGAGCAATCTCCACTTTTTCGGCATCGAAGCTCACTAACTTACCTTGCATCTTGCCCGACTCTTTCGTCTTCACCTCCACATCTTTGCCCACATACTTCTGCAGCTGACGGTCCATCTTCAAGGCGCCCGAAAGGCCCCATGAGAACACGCTCAGCTCATAGTCTTCCACGTCACGGTCGAGTTTCTCGTTGATGTAGCGGCTCAATTCGGCGCAGTGGTCGATGTTGACCGCCGTGTCGGAATCGACATATACCTCAATCACGTTGTTAGGTTTCACCTTAACTTCCACGAGGAAGCGGTCGCTGCCGGCCAGGGCTTCTTCACAGAGGGTTGATACTTGTTCTTTCGTTATCATTTTAATCTTCAATCTTTTATATCGGCCCTTCGACAAGCTCAGGGACCTTAGCTTTAACAATAAAAAAACCTGTTAC
>DBXU01000022.1:3335-3623 GCA_002310075.1 Bacteroidales bacterium UBA1204
CCGAATGCGGCTGCAAAAGTACAACTTATTTCAATATCCGCAAGTGTTTTTTTCAATTTTTTTAAAAAAAGCTGCACTGTCATGCAACACGGAGCATTTTTCAGCGTTTTCAAACAGATGTAAACCAAAATTCAGTACTTTTGCGGTTTGGCAAAGGCCAAAACAATTCAAGGAATCAATAAATCGCATTTATATTATTATGACTTTCAAAAAGTTAAACAACATCACAGGATGGTTGGCAGGCATCATCGCCACCGTCGTGTATTTTCTCACGCTTGAGCCTACCGT
>DBXU01000022.1:3655-13497 GCA_002310075.1 Bacteroidales bacterium UBA1204
AAGTGGGTCACCCGCCTGGGGCACCTTTGTTCCAGATGATTGGACGTTTCTTCTCGCTATTTGCCGGCGGCGATGTCACCAAGGTGGCCATGATGGTCAACGTGATGTCGGCCATTTGTAGCGGCCTCACCATCGTCTTCCTTTTCTGGACCATCACCATGATGGCCCGCAAAGTGTGGATGAAAGAGGGTGAAGACGCGCCTTGGACAAATAAGATTGGCGTGCTGCTAGCTGGCTTCGTCGGTGCAGTGGCCTACACCTTCACCGAATCGTTCTGGTTCAACGCCGTCGAAGGCGAGGTATACGCCATGTCGTCGTTCTTCACCGCCGTCACCTTCTGGGCCATCCTGAAGTGGGAACAAGTGGCTGACGACCCAAAGAGCACACGATGGATCATCTTCATCGCCTTCCTCATTGGCATGTCCATCGGCGTCCACTTGCTCAACTTGCTATGCGTCCCTGCCTTCGTGTATGTGGTTTACTTCAAGAAATGGAAAAAGACCTCGTTCTGGGGCTTTGTCGTAGCCGGATTGGTATCCGTGGCCTTGCTGTGGTTCCTCAACATGTTCCTCGTGCCTCAGGTCATCAACCTGGCAGGCAAGACCGAATTGTTCTTCGTGAACACCTTGCATGCACCGTTCAACCTCGGCTCCATCGTATACTTTGCCGTCATCATCGGACTCATCGTTTGGGGTCTTTGGTATACCGCCAAGCGCAAAAAGGTGATTTGGAACACCGCCATCCTCTCCTTGATGTTCATCCTCATCGGCTACTCGTCGTTCTTCATGCTGATTATCCGCGCCAACACCAACACGCCCATCAACGAGAACGAACCCAAGGAAGCCCTTTCGATGCTGTCGTATATCAACCGTGACCAATACGGCAGCTGGCCCTTGCTCTACGGTGCCTATTACAACGCCCCTGTCACCGGCCTGAAAGACGGCAACCCCATCTATGTCAAAGACAAGGAAAAGAAACGCTATGTGATCACCGACGACAACAAGGGCATTTTACCAGACTATCCCGCCGAGATGAAGACTTTCTTTCCTCGCATGTGGAGCACACAAAAAGGTGCACACTCTGAGATGTACGATAGCTATCGCAAGAACTCAAAAGGAACCATCATCGGCACGCCCGTGCGTGTACGGAATTACCGAGGTGAAACCATCACCGTCAGCAAACCGACCTTCGGACAAAACCTGAAGTTCTTCATCAGCTACCAATGCAATTGGATGTACTGGCGCTATTTCATGTGGAACTTCGTGGGCCGTCAGAACGACATCGAAAGCCAAGGCGAAATTGAACACGGCAACTGGATCAGTGGCATCAGCGCCATCGACAATGCCCGCCTCGGCGACCAGGACAACATCCCTGACTGCTTGAAAAACCCCGGCAGAACGACCTATTATTTCCTGCCCCTCATCCTCGGCCTCATCGGTTTGTTCTGGCTGCTTAAGAATGACCTGAAGCAGAGCTGGATCATCTTCCTGCTCTTCTTCCTGACCGGCTTGGCCATCATCATCTACCTGAACCAGACCCCCTACCAGCCCCGTGAGCGTGACTACTCGTACGCCGGCTCCTTCTATGCCTTCGCCATCTGGATCGGCTTTGGCGTCATCGCTCTCATCGACTGGATCAACAAGCTGACGAAGAAAAACAGCATGGTCACCACCGTGGCTGTCGGCTTGGTTTGTTTCCTCGCCGTGCCGTGCGTGTTGGCCGCCAATGGATGGGAAGAGCATAACCGTGCGGGGAAGACCTCGGCGCGCGACTGGGCCAAGAACTACCTTGCACAGCTGCCGCCCAACTCGGTCATCTTCACCCGCGGCGACAACGACACCTTCCCCTTGTGGTACGTACAAGAGGTGGAAGGCTTCCGCACCGACGTGCGCGTCGTCAACTACATGCTCTCCAGCGGCTATTGGTATGTCCACCAGATGGGCCGCAAGGTGTATGACTCCGAGAAGCTTCCGCTGACGTTGACCCAAAAAGAATACGACAATGGCGTTAACGAACAGATTCCTGTGGAGGAGGAAGATTTCTTCAAGGGCAAGCAAGTAGAGCTGAAGCAAGTCATCGACTTCATCCACAATCCCAAGGCCGTGATACGCTATGTCAACGGGTCCTACACACATTATTTCCCATGCCGTAGCGTGAAGCTCACCGTCGACAAGGAAGCCTGCCTCAGAAGCGGCGTCGTTCCCGAGAGCATGAAGGACCAGATCGTTGACGAAATCACATGGGACATCAAGGAGAATTGGATCTACAAGAATGCCATCATGCTCCTTGACTTCATGGCCACCAACAACTGGGAACGTCCTGTCTACTTCACCTCGTTCAGCGACATGTCGAAGGTTCTTGGCATCGACAAGTACCTCCATATGGAAGGCTTGGCCTACCGTTTCATCCCCGTCGAAGCCGAAGACTATTATAAAGGTGTCGGCGGCGTGTATCGTGACGGCAGCTACGACCTGCTGGTCACCAAGGCCAACGAAGGTCTCACCAACTGGGGTAGCTTGAACCAAGACGACGTGGTGCCCGACCGCGAGAGCGTTCGCAACGCGGCCTATGCCCAACAAGCCTATTCACGCCTGGCCCAAAGTCTCGTCAACCACAACCAACTCGACTCCGCCGTCATCGTGATGGACAAGTACCAGGAGTTCTTCCCGAATGAGAAGTTCCCCTTCGAAATCCACACCTATCACTTCCCTGAGTTATACTACCGCTGCGGTGAGGCCGAGAAAGGAGACGCCTACCTGATGAACCTCGCCAACAACTACAGCGACAAGGTGAGGTATTACGGCAACATGAAGCCCAAGTTTAGGAAATACTACTCTGAAGACATCGACGAAGGCATGAGCCTACTCAAGCACTTCAGCGATGTGGCCAAGAAATACGAACGCACCGACTTGGCAGAAGACATCTCAAGTCGTTTGACCGATTACCTAAACTTGTATTACATGGAATAAGCCAAAAGAAAAGCAGCGTCAAGCTGCTTTTCTTTTTTTATTGACGAAGCTCCAAACGATCATCCCTATGCCTAGGATGACAAACGGGATGCTCAACCATTGCCCCATGTCGAAGGTCATGTTACGTTCGAAGTCGACCTGGACGTTTTTCAAGAACTCGATAGCGATACGGGAGCCGAAGATGATGATCAGGAAAGTGCCAAACATTAGGCCAGGTTGTCTGTTGCCCAAGTCGCGCTTATAGTACATCCACAGCAGGATGGCCATGGCCACCAGACAGAAGAAAGCCTCGTAAAGGCCGGTGGGATGGCAAGGCAGCCACTCCTCGGGCGGACAGCACGACGCCCACGACGTACATGCCGTGTAGTTGTCGACAGTACCGCAGAACTGCTCCGCACCCCGCAAGAAGACAAAACCCCATGGCAACGAAGTAGGCGTACCATAGATTTCATGGTTCATCACATTGCCGCAACGAATCAATGCGCCGACAAGGCACACGGGAACGACGATGCGGTCCATGATCCAGATAAAGTTGATATGCTGTTTGTCTTCTTTCTGTTTCGGGGTTTTGTTGTAACGGCGCACATAAATCCACAAGCCCAGCAGGATGCCGATGGCTCCGCCGTGGCTGGCAAGGCCGCCTTCCCAGATGGCCAACATCTTCAAAGGATTGGAGAGGTAATAGTCAGGCTCATAGAACAGGCAATGACCGAGGCGCGCTCCAATGACGGTGAAGATCAGCATGTAGACCAACAACTTGTCGAGCCATGCATCAGGCATCTTCTCACGACGGTAGATGCCTCGCATGATGAAATAGCCAAAAAGGAAACCCAAAGCCCAAAAGAGTCCGTACCAACGAATTTGGAAAGGGCCTAAAGAAAACAGGACAGGATCAACGTTCCAAGTGATGTAGTTTAGCAACATGACTGATAAAATTTTTCGCAAAAATAGATATTTTTGCCGTTCATTGTAACTTTTCACCACAAACTCCGTATTACCATTGTATAAGATGGACAGAAGTCAGTACAACCAGTGCGTGGAGCTATATGCCGACCGGCTTTTCCGCTTCGCGTTCTCCAGCCTCCGCAACCGCGAGCAGGCTGAGGACGTGGTGCAGGAAAGCTTTGCTCGCGTATGGGAGAAGGTCAAGACGGTGGACTTCGCCAAGGCGAAATCCTATCTCTTCACCACCGCCCACCATGCCATGATCGACGAAGTCCGTCACCGACAGCGTTTTGCCAGTGTCGAAGAGCCCCTGCCCTCCGACGCGAAGATCACGCAAAGCCCCTACCCCGATGTCAACGACATCCTGCACAAGGCCTTGACCCTGTTGCCAGAAGCACAACGCACTGCAGTGCTGCTACGCGACTACGAGGGATACAGCTACCAGGAAATCGGCACCATCACGGGGATGAGCGAGGCGCAAGTGAAGGTCAACATCTTCCGCGCCCGCACCGCACTCAAAAACAAATTGAAAAGCATCGACAACCTTATCGACATAGAGCCATGAACACGAACATTAACATCGACAACTACGAGGCCTACCTCCTGGATTACCTGGAGGGCAACCTCAGCCCCGACAAGGCGGAGCAGCTGAAAGCCTTCGTTGTGGCACAAGGTTTGGACTGGAACGAGCTCACCGAGGAACTTCCGCATTTGGAGGCTCCTGCCCTTGCTTATGAAAACAAGGAGAGCCTGAAGAAAATGCCCCTGAGCCTGTCGAAGGGCCGCTCCAATGATAGCAAGCGCGTCATCCCGCTTTATGTCAAGATTGCCTCGGCTGCCGCTGCCGCCGGATTGCTGCTCACCGTCGGATTGTGGCCCGAGAAATCGTTGCCGAAATTGGAACCCATCGCCAACCTTAAACCCATTGAGGTCAGCAGGATCAACACCAACGAGCCCATTGCTTTGGTGCCCAGACGGGCTACTGAAAGCACGACAACCACAACGTGGGCAACGGTCAACAAGGCGATTTCGAAAGCTTCGAGCAAAAAACAAGAGGCTCCAGAAAGGGATGCCATGCCAATGCTGGCAGAGATGCAAACCATCAAAGCACCGACCTCCATCACTAGTCAGCTCCTGCTTGCCCAAACAACGGAACCCGACTATGCTCCATATTTCATGCCTGACGACTACGCGTTGGCATTTTATACGGATGACGACTATGAAGAACCCTCGCCTTGGGGCAGGGGCATCCTGAGAATCACCGACGGTAAATACGAAAGCCTGATCAGCATGATCCAGGAAGGACTGCTGCTCGCCAAGGAAGAAATCAACATGGCCGCCGCCAACCTCGCCGTGACGACCTTCTATCGTGTCGACGACCGCATCGAAGAAGCGAAGGAACGCTGGGAGAAACGCCGCGAGCAAGAATAACAATAGTACTACAACAAACAAATAAAGGTCGCCTCGATGGAGGCGGCCTTTATTTGTTATGAAGTAATAAATTGACTTTGTATTAGAAATTCAGGCTGAAGCCGAAGCTTGTCGTATGGCAGGTCGGAGCGTGTGCTTCGTCGAAAGTGGGCAGCAGGTTAAAGTTGGCGAAGAAGCCCCAGCCGTCATTCTTGCCGATACGCAGCGAAGCGTCAAGTTTGAAACGATTCAGGTAATAATCGCTATGCTCCTTGACCTTGTCGCCATTCTGGAATTTGACCTTGGTCCAGCCATCGATACGCAAGCCTCCCGTGACACCAGCAGCGATAAAGAGACGGCGGGTAGGACGCACCTCGATCATCAGAGGAGCCTGAACATAAAGGGCACCCAGCTTGCTCCTCCTCCATGTTGCAGCATCCAAAGGTTCATACTCAAGATCAGTATCACCTTTAACCAACTTGATAGGTTTATTGAAGCTGTAGTTGTTCCATCCCAATCCAATACCTGTGTAAAGGCCTGCAATATGACGGCGGTCGAAGGCGATGCCCACGTCAGCAATGTTGAAATTGAACACCCAGCTTCTCATAGGACGCAGCTCCAAAAAGCTATAATCACCTTCAAAATTAGCCGAGGAACCCGGACCCAGCAGAATGTTCAAGCCCGCCTCGAAGCCGTTCCAGTTGCCATCGAAAAGGAGGTTCTTTTTTTCAGGGCGTCTATTTTGGTCAGGGGCTGGGCGGCCATTGCTTCTAGGACGGTTATAGTTCCTGCCCTGTTTGCTCTCAAAACGCTCGCCCCACTTTTCCATCTTACGGCCCCATTCTTCCATGTCTTTTCCCCATTGCTCCATTCCTTTTTCTACATTCTTCCAGTCGACAGAGTCAGAAAGACGCTCGAGGTTGGTGCCTAGTTCCGCCATAAGCTCGGAAAGCGACACGTCGTCACCGCCTCTGGCTTCGCCCGAACCTCTTAAATCGATATACGAATCATCGGCCTTCATACCATCGGCGACCAAGTCACCACTCCCAAGCAACGTGGCTTGCAACACCTTGCATCTGCCCTCAAGGATGATGTCGCCCGAACCGTTCAGGACAACGTGGACAGTATCGTAATCCAATTTCATGACCATGTCACCCGATCCACTGCTATAGACATTTACATAGTCACCTGTAATAGTACTCTTACAGACGACATCGGCTGACGAAAGCAACTGGATGTTTTTAAGTTGCGAAATGGCGACTTCATAATCATCAGAGCCGGAGAGAATGAGCATGTCTGACGTCCTATTGTAGTCCGTGACAATTTTGCCATCTTTCTTCAATGACAATTGGCCTGGAGTCTGGCTGACGACAACATCGCCCGAGCCAAGAACTCTGATGATATTGATTTGATCGGCTTCGTTTTGTGCCTTCACCGTTCCGAAGGCCAGTAGCAGCAAGGCTGCAAAAAATAATCTTGTTTTCATTGTGTTTGTATTTTATTGTTTGTTGTTTTGCTTATCAACAAACGTAATACGGAGAAACAACAAAAAAGTTACAACCCTCACTCAAAAAAGGCGGAAAAATAGCATTTGCGCTCGGCGGTGACGACCTCGCCTTCGATGAGTGCCAACTTTACATAAACCTTCTGCAAATCTACTTTAGACAGACTTTCGCTCAGGCCTTCAACAACATATTTCCTATTCTCGTTGGCCTGCATCTCCACCTTTGTTTTTTGCTCAAACAGCGGATGGTCTTCTATCCCATCTAATTTCAGGTCTTCAAGATCGCACACTGTGACGTTCAATGTGCCATCAATGTTGCGCAGCAAGTCGGATGTGACGAAAACGCCGTAGTCTTTCCTGTCAAGACTCAAAAGCACGGGCGCATAGAGTGTCTTAAGCCTTTCTTGCAGCACCTTGGGATTGCCGTAATAGTCAATGGACGACCACGAAGTCACGGGCCAGGCGTCGTTGAGTTGCCAATAGAGCGTGCCCATGTTGTAAGGTTTCGCCGTGCGGTGCGCCTCGATGGCTATTTCCATGCCGTAGGCCTGTGAGAGTTGGCTCAAATGCACATACTCTTCAAAATCCTTGGGCTGAGCATTGGGGTAATACCGTTGGATGAAATCATCGATTTGTCGTGTGCCACGAGCGTGTTTTTGGTGCGCGGCAATCACCTCGGCATCCTTGCTCAACTCCTCCCCTTGCGCGATTCTCAGCAAAGTTTGGTAATCGGGATAACTTTGGTAGCCATATTCGCTGTTGAAGCGGCCCACCTTCTCGCGGTACATCTCGTAAGGCTGCTCGCCCCACCAAACGCCCCAATANNTAATGCACATCGCCTTCGGTCAGGCTTTCGGGTCGGCCCCAACCTTTCAAGGGTGAACTGGGCCAATAGGGGCGCGTACCGTCAAATTGCGCAACGGCTTGAGGCAGGATGTTTTCAAACAATCTATCATAGCCTGCTTTGATGGCTTTGTCGTCTTCCTCGCTCCAGCCCAATGACTGTTGCCAGCCCCAATTGTAGTAGCCTTCAGAAATCTCATTGCCGCCACACCACAAGGCCAACGATGGATGGGAGGCCAAACGCTTCACCTGCTCCTCCGCTTCAATTCGTGCGTTTTCGAGGAAAGCCTCATCGTAAGGATACGTCGTTCCTGCATACATGAAATCCTCCCAAACCAAGATGCCATATTTGTCGCAAAGCGTGAAAAAGTCGTCAGAGGGATAAATGCCGCCGCCCCACACGCGCAACATATTGAAATGAGCGTCTTTGGCTTGCTCCAAGAGTTGAATCGTATGGTCAACATCAATCCAGGTCTCAATCATCTCCTCGGGGACATAGTTGGCACCTTTGGCATACATCGGCACGCCATTCACCTTGAAATAGAACGCCCTCCCGATGCTGTCAGGCTCATCCACCATCTCAAAGGTTTTAATACCAGACCATATTTTCTTGAAATCCAATATTTCATCTCCATCTTTCAGGAGCACATCAAAGACATAAAGCGGTTGTTCGCCCATCTCGTTGGGCCACCACAATTCTGGATTTTCAATTTCAAAGTTCAGGATCTCATTTTGGGTACCGCCATTAAGGTGTATGGTTTTCTGGCTGTTTTTCTCGCCATTGACATAGATTTCCGCCACATAATTTCCTTCAGCCTTGCTTTCCATATCAAGGCACAAACGCATCGTAGCCTTCTCGTTATCAATGTTTTCTGTGACAATATATGCGTTTTGCAATTTCGCATCCGACCAACCGATCAGTTCCACCCGTTTCCAAATGCCCACGTTCTTGTACTTCGGTGCCCAGTCCCAGCCGTGCTGGTAAGGTGCCTTGCGCGAAACAGCGTATTTTTCAGGCAATCGAGGCTGATGTCGCTCATATAAAGCCAATTGTGTGCTGTCGTAACGAAGGAAATGCACTTCCAAAAGGTTGTCTTTCTTTTTCAGCAAATCTTTCACCTCGTGTTTCCAAGTGCGGAATTGGTTGTCAGCAAAGAAGAGTTTTTCGCCGTTCAATTTTACTTCGGCGTATGTATCGATGCCGTCAAATTTCAATTCAATCACCTGTTTTTCAAGCAAATCCTTATCTGCATCGAAACGCAAGGAGTAGTCCCATGGATGGTCGGAAATCCAGAGCAATTGGTTTTCCACCGTGCCGAGATAGGGATGCGGTATCAGGCCGTTGTCATAGAGGCTCTGCTGCACCACCGAGGGCACATCGACCTGCATATTAATATTTAAGGTGTCGCCCGTGAGCGTCCAGCCTTGGTTGAGGAGTTGCACAGCGACATTAGGCTTTTCGTATTGTTGGCACGCTGAAAAAGCGAATGCCAATAATATCAAGGGAAGTAGTTTTTTCATAGTCAGAACGGGTTCAACATCTTTTCCATCTCATAAATCAAGTCCTTGTTCGACTCGGTCCAGACCATCGTAGCTCCCGTGTTGTCCTTCTGGTTAGGATAGAGTTTCTCGTTGAAGCGTGGCACCCAATGGCCTAACGAGGCATGGCAATGCACCGCGCCCGTCATGTCAAGGATCTCCTTCACGTTGCCGAGGTTGATGCCGCCGCCAGGCATGATGCCGATCCTGTCGCCATAGCGCAGCTGCATCTCCGCAATCATCGGGACGCCCTCCAAGGCCGTGGGCTTGCCGCCCGAGGTCAGGATCTTGTCGAAACCGAATTCTATCAGTTGCTCAACGGCCTCAAAAGGCTTCACACAAGCATCGATGGCGCGGTGAAAGGTGAACTTCAACCCCTCACCTGCTCCCATCAAGGCCTTGATGGTCTCCACGTCGAGTTCTCCCTTGTCGTTCAAGGCACCGATGACTACGCCCTCAAAACCCAACTTCTTGCAAAGCATGATGTCGGTCTTCATCATCTCCACTTCTTCCTCGTCGTAGATGTAGTTGCCCGGGCGCGGCCGGATGAGCACGCGCATGGGAATAAACGAAATGTCGATGGCCTTGGCCAAAGTTCCAAACGAAGGCGTCACGCCGCCCACTTCGAGGCA
>DBXU01000019.1 GCA_002310075.1 Bacteroidales bacterium UBA1204
AAGGCAAAATCTTTCGTTCCGTTCATCGTCTAACTCCGATCCGTTAGACGCTTCACTTCACTCAAGAATTTGCCGACAGTGTTGCGTCCCCACCCACCCACCCTTTTAGGTGGCTGCTCCTTTGATTGTTACTTATTAAAAACCGAGTTCTCTTAGTCCTCTGAGTGCTCCGAGTTTTTAAGGTAAAAGGTAATTGTTCGGTGATTCAAAAATTCAAAAAACGATGCAAAATTAGCTCGTTCCGCTTGTCCGTCAAGGTCAAGCCCTACGGGTTGCTTCGGGAAAAATCTTCCTTTTCTCCGCTACTCTCCGAAAAGAGTATTTTTCTCTCGCAAACCTTGACTGCCTGCGCTCCTCTACGCTGGCAAAAAAAGCATCTTTTTTTTCTTTTTTTGTTTTGTTGTTTGTTTTGGTGAAAAATTTTAATACTGCTGTCGCTATGACTTGATTGTATCAAGCATCTCTCTCAACCTCGACACAACAGCTTCACCTACCAGTTTTATCATCGAATCTGCAGAACCAGTCTTTGCATAGTCGTCAAAAGCATCGTAATACTTCCTTCTATCGGCAAACTTGATATTGATAGCTGGTAAACCTGCTTGTATTAACTGCAGATTCATCAAAAGCCTTCCAGTACGACCATTGCCGTCGATGAATGGGTGTATGCTCTCAAACTGCAAATGAAAATTGGCGACACATTCCACAATATGCATTGTTTTACTCCATTTCTGATAATTCTTCAACAACTCCCCTATCTTCGGCTCAATCAAATACGGCTGCACCGGATTTGTCAAAGCACCTGCTATCCTAACATTGACACGCCTAAAAACACCTCTATCCTCAGGACGGTCAGCCAACACCAAATTGTGGATGCTCTTGATGTCGTATTCCGACAAAGGCTTGTCTTTCTTCGCAAGCTCTTCAACGTATTCGAAAGCCTCCTTATACCCCACTGCCTCCAGATGGTCTTTCAGAGGCTTCTGGTCAATGGTTATCCCTTGAAGCACAAGTGCCGTTTCCTTCAAAGTCAAGGTGTTGCCCTCGATAGCATTACTATTATAGGTATGTTCCACAAGAAACACCTCTTTTATCGCTTCAACTTCCGCCGGAGTCAATGGACGACATGAATCCAACGATTTCTTAAGTGAGTCAACCTGCTCCAAAATTGGAGTATAATTCTTCTTAACACCACTTTTTGTATATGTCCTGGCATCCAAAGGCTGCTCCGCATCCTCTGGAATCATATACAGATTGCCTTTCCTTTCAACTCCTGCAATGCGTCCTTGCTCGCACAAAAGCCTCACTCTTCTTGCAGAAATACCCCATTTTGCTGCTGCTTCCGAAACTTTCATGTAATTCATATCGTTCCTATTTTTATATTTTCACGCTGCAAATATACACATATTATTCCTATTTTTACAATTTTAGGAATAAAATAAATATCCAACTACGCAACAAAGCGCAACAAACAGCAGTTCAAACCGATGTGTTTTTCATGTCGGTTTCTTTTTTATTATTGCTTTCACAATCAACTTATTATTCACTTAAAAAACAATAAAAATATGAGTAAAACTAAAAAACGCAACTGCCCGGGCAACGGCCTTATGCCGCTAATCGATTTCATCTCCAAGACAGACCAGGAGAAAATCAAAATCGCTAAAACAATCCTCTATCCGCTCATCAAGCTGCTCAACATCGGTCTCAAGTATGTAGCCAAGAAGAAAACGCCTTACCAATATGCTGTCTCGCAGATGGTTCGTCGTGCGCTCCATACCACCGACCAAAAGCACGAGTTCTCCATCGACCTACACGAGATCATCTTCTCTCGAGGCAGCCTTCCAAATGCTCAGGTCGAGGCAGTCACCTTCCACGACCACATATGCGAAATCCTGATGAGCGACAACTCCGGCTACGGTGATGCACGTCCCGACGACATCTCCATGGTGCTCTTCTTAAACTTCACCAAGCAGGAGGTCGCCTACTATCTCCAAGGCTACACTCGTTCAACAGCCTCGTGCCCCTATGAGCTTCCTGAGCGTTGGACAGGCGACACAATCAACGTCTTCATCGCCATGTATTCAGCCGACAAAAAACTCGTCTCCGACTCGGAGTATCTCGGGGAATACATCTCCCAATAAGGTTTAACTACGCAACAAAGCGCAACAAACGGCAATTCAAACCGATGTCCTCTTTGGCATCGGTTTTTTATTTACTTTGCAGCCAACCTTGTAAGGATTAAAGCAGGGTCTTCTCCCTACCAACTCCCTACCAAGGCTACCTAATAAACAATATTTTATCAACATCTAAAACATTAAAGATTATGGGTACCATCAAACAAGGAATCCTCGGAGGTTTCTCCGGTAAAGTAGGAACCGTCATCGGTTCGTCATGGAAGGGCATCAGCTACATGCGTGGCCAGGCTCAGCACGTTAAAAATCCTCGCTCAGCAGGACAGGTCAATCAGCGTAGTAAGTTCAATCTCGTTCTGAACTTCCTCCAACCAAACGTTCCTTACATCCGCATCGGATATAAGAGCCAGGCTGCAAAACAGACCGAGTTCAACGCAGCGTTCTCGTATCACATCAAGAACGCCGTCACCGGCAGCTATCCTAACTATGCCATGGACTACACCAAGGTCGTAGTTTCTAAGGGTGGTCTTACACAGGTCACTGAAGCTGCAGCTTCATGGGTCGCTGCCCAGAATAAGCTCACATTCAGCTGGACTGACAACAGTGGAGTAGGTAACGCTCTTGCCACCGACAAAGCCATGCCGTTCATCTACAACAAGGCTAAAAACGAGACCATCTACAACACTGCAGGTGCAACTCGTACAACTCACACCATGGACGTCACCGTCCCTAACAACTGGGTTGGCGACAAAGTGGAAGTCTATCTCGGCATGGTTTCTGAAGATGGCGCATTGGTCGCTGATTCCATCTACCTCGGCGAGAAAACTCTCACTGCGGAATAACCCTTTAAAACCGCTGTATTATGGGAACTATTAAGCAAGGCATTCTCGGAGGGTTCAACGGCAAGGTCGGCACTGTCATCGGGTCATCCTGGAAAGGAATCACCTATATGCGAGGTCAGGCTCAGCATGTCAAAAACCCCCGAACAGCGGGGCAAGTTTACCAGCGCAATGCGATGAAAGCCATTGCGCTGGCTTTGCGTCCGATAGCTCCCACGCTTGGCATCACTTTCGCCAAAAGTGCTGGTAAAATGTCAGGCTACAACAAAGCTGTATCGGTAAACTTAAAAAAAGCCATCGTCAATCAAGACGGCGAGCCTGTAGTTGACTATTCCAAACTCATCCTCTCGAAAGGAACTCTTACGCCGTTCGACTATCTCAACATTGACGATATGTCCGAAAACGGTAATTACTACTTGTCAACTGTCAATAATGACAATTCGCAGGTCGATTACGAAGGTCTAATCTTCTTCATCTACGATCCGACTGAGGGCAGCTGGTTCACTGGAGTCATCAAGCAGCACTTCCACACCGGCGAAACATTGGAATTCAATGGCGTGCCGCTCTACGGCGACCAAGAATACCTGGCGTTCGCTTGCGCTTACGACCCATCCACTGGTGCTGTCTCAGATCCAATCCCGGATGTCGAAGCCATGGGCGGTTAACCATTAAAAAACAATATAAAGATTATGTACTATGGGAACCATTAAACAAGGTATTCTCGGAGGCTTTTCCGGCAAAGTTGGCACCGTTGTCGGTGCCAGCTGGAAAGGCATCAGTTATATGCGTGGGCAAGCCCAGCACGTAAAGAATCCTCGCACTGACGCGCAGTTGTATAATCGTGCAGCCCTCCGGGCTATCACCGATGCGCTGCGCCCGATTGCCACCACTCTGCAGATTACATTTGCTAAGAGTGCTGGCAAAATGTCGGCTTTCAATAAAGCAGTCCAAATCAACTACAAAAAGGCCATCATCGACCAAAACGGCCAACCTGTAGTCGATTTCTCCAAACTAGTCCTTTCAAAAGGAAATCTTACGCCATTTCATTACATGATTATCACGGACAGCAATCAAGATGGCTCTTACTACATTTCCATTATGTCGGATGACTATGAGTATCCTGAATACGATGGTCTTATCTTTTTCATCTACAATGTCACGGATGGCATTTGGTCAACAGGTGTCATAAAAGAACATTTTGAAGTAGGCGAAGGTTTGTTTTACGATAGTGGCGTACCATTGTATGGCTATAAAGAATACTTGGGCTTTGCTTGTGTTTATGACCCAGCCACTGGTCAGGTTTCAAATCCGATTGCCAAAGTAGAAATCAATGGCGGTTAATTATTTCACAAACAATTTAAAGATTATTACACATGGGAACAATTAAACAAGGAATTTTAGGAGGCTTCAGTGGCAAGGTCGGCACCGTGGTAGGTGCCTCTTGGAAAGGCAAAGCCTATATGCGTGGCATGCCTCAACATTATACAACTCAGGCCACATGGGGCACTCTGTTCTGCCAGCGTGCGCTGAGCGCCATCATCGAGGTGCTTCGCCCAATAGCCTCAACCTTACGGTTGACTTTTGGCGATTACGACCATGGATTGTCCACTTTCAATAAGGCGGTCAAGATTAACTACCCAGGCGCCATCGAAAACCATGGCGGTGAGCCTGTAGTTATCTATAAAAAGCTTCAGCTCTCCAAAGGCTTCCTGCAGTGCTTTGATATGTTTGCTATCGACGATCCGGCAGAAAATGGTAATTGGTTTGTTGCAGCTATTCAGTATGACAACTCTGAAGTGGTGTTTCCAGGCTTCATTTTAATCCTTTATGATAAAGTGTCTAACACCTGGTTCTCTCACGTCTATGACCAGCCATTCACCACTGGAACCTCGCTCACCATGCAAGGCTTTCCGATTGACAGTGAGAAAGACCTCTTAGGCTGGGCGTTTGTCTATGACAAAGCTCTCGGCCAAGTGTCAAACGCTTGCTTGGATTTCCACAGCATGCACATTAACGAAGAAGATGATTAAGTATTAACAATTAAAACATTAAAGAATTATGGGAACAATAAAACAAGGTGTACTAGGAGGCTTCTCCGGCAAGGTCGGCACCGTCATCGGTGCCAGCTGGAAAGGCACCGCCTACATGCGTGGCCAAGCCACTCATGTCAAGAATCCTCGCACTGCTGCGCAAATCGCACAGCGCACTAAAATGGAATTCGCTCGCAACTTCCTGCAGCCAGCTGCAGAGTTCATCAATCTAGGCTTCAAAGATGTCGCTAAACATCAGTCGCCACTCAATTATGCCGCATCTCAGATGATGCGCAATGCTATTGCTGGAGATTATCCTGATTATTCACCAATCTACTCGAAGTTGAAATGGTCTCACGGCCTGCTCACTACTCCAATAGTTGAAACAGTCTATGCCAACTATGATGCGTTAGATTTCTTGTGGCAGGACAACTCAGGCTCCGGCAACGCCAGGGCTGACGACATCTCTATGGTTGTCGTATGCAACGCAGAGAAGAAAGAAATCGCGTATTTCATGAACGGCTTCACCCGCTCAACTCAGAGCACACACTGCGAATTACCCGAAAGTTGGGTCGATGATCATGTACATGTTTACATCACAATGCGCTCAGCTGATGGCAAGCTCATCTCAAACTCCCACTATTGTGGAGAATTCTTACTCGAATAACAAAAAAACCGCCTCAAAGCGGTTTTTTTATGCTTAAATGAAAAAAATTTTTTATCTTTGTGGTGCTAAATCATTAGCAGACTCAGTTAAAGTTCTGGTGCATTTATGTCTTCATAGATGCACTTTTTTTTCTTAGTTTTTTTCGTCTACCCTACAGCTACCCAATTCAATTCCGATCCCATGTATAGTAATTTTTCTCAATCTTCGGAAATCTTTGCTTTTCCTAGTGAAATCTCTTGTTTTTGCTTGCGTTTATTAGGATGATAGTAATGTCTTCGGTGGCTACATGGTGGCTACATGGGAAAGAAAAATCCCCTGTAAATCGTTGATTTACAGGGGATTACATCTAAAAAATCCGTACCCAGGGCCGGGATCGAACCGG
>DBXU01000138.1:0-407 GCA_002310075.1 Bacteroidales bacterium UBA1204
GGCAAGACGGTCTGCCCCGAATGCCATGGCACACGCCTGCGCCGACAAGCGCAATATGTGAAGGTGGGCGGCAAGAGCATCACCGACCTCGTGCTAATGCCATTGGACGAACTGAAGGCCTTCTTCGACCACCTCAAACTCGACGAGACCGACAGCAAAATCGCCTCGCGTCTACTGGTGGAAATCAACAACCGCCTCGACTTCATCATCGAGGTGGGCTTGGGTTACCTGACCCTTAACCGTCTCTCCAACACGCTCTCCGGCGGCGAGTCACAGCGCATCAACCTCGCGACTTCGTTGGGCAGCAGTCTGGTCGGCTCTACCTATATCTTGGACGAGCCCAGCATCGGCCTACATTCCCGCGACACCGAGCAACTGATTAAGGTGCTGAAACGCCTGCGCGACAT
>DBXU01000138.1:415-624 GCA_002310075.1 Bacteroidales bacterium UBA1204
ATCGTGGTGGAACACGACGAGGAGATTATCCGTGCCGCCGACTACATCATCGACATCGGGCCGATGGCGGGTGCCTTTGGCGGTGAAGTCGTATTTGAGGGCGACATCAAACATCTGATCAACTGCGAGAAGAGCCTCACCACGCAATACCTCACGGGCAAGATGAGCATCCCCGTCCCCACTCGCCGACGCAAGAGCGCCAACGCCAT
>DBXU01000138.1:755-1453 GCA_002310075.1 Bacteroidales bacterium UBA1204
GGCGCCTTGGAAGGCGACCTGCGCCTCATCCAGGCCGTGGAGTTCATCGACCAGAACCCCATTGGCAAGTCATCGCGCTCCAACCCAGCCACTTACCTAAAGGCTTATGACGAGATCCGAACGCTGTTCTCCGAACAGAAATTAGCTAAGATGCGTGGCATCAAGCCTGCCTTCTTCTCGTTCAATGTTCCGGGCGGCCGCTGCGAGGAATGTGAGGGCGAAGGCATGCAAAAGATCGAGATGCAGTTCATGGCCGACGTCTACCTGCCTTGCGAGGCCTGTCACGGCACGCGCTTCAAGGAAGAGGTCTTGGAGATCAAATACGACGGCAAGCACATCTCCGACATCCTCAACATGAGCATCGATGAGGCCATCGACTTCTTCGAGCACTCGTCGGAGCGGCAGACCCCCATCGTTGGGCGCATCGTCAACCGCCTGAAGCCCTTGCAGGAGGTCGGATTGGGCTACCTGAAGCTCGGACAGTCATCGAGTTCGCTTTCGGGCGGCGAGGCGCAGCGCGTGAAGCTGGCCTATTTCCTCATCAAGGGCCAGGTGGAGAAGCCCACGCTCTTCATCTTCGACGAGCCGACCACGGGCCTGCATTTCCACGATGTAAACAAGCTTTTAGAGTCGTTCAACGCCTTGATTGCCAACGGCCACAGCGTCATTATCATCGAACATAACATGGATGTCATCAA
>DBXU01000138.1:1544-1701 GCA_002310075.1 Bacteroidales bacterium UBA1204
ACGCCCGAGGACTTGGTGAAGTGCAAAGAGTCTTATACAGGAAAAGCATTGAAAGGGAAACTGAGATGAAACCTAACGAGATAAATCAACCCCTTAGCGAAAGACAACAAAAGGTGGTAGACACCCTGCTTGGCCTCGGCATCGACTTCGACATCAA
>DBXU01000138.1:1744-1942 GCA_002310075.1 Bacteroidales bacterium UBA1204
GAGTCGTTGGCCTACTGGGGCAAGTTTGAGGCCACGCACTGCAAGAACCTGTTTTTCAGAAACCACAAGGGCAACAAGCACTACCTCGTCATCTTCGAGTGCATGCACCAGATGGACATCCACGACCTAGAGCAGCGCCTGCACCAGGGCAAGCTCACCTTCGCTTCCGAGACCCGCATGGAGAAATACCTCGGCCTG
>DBXU01000138.1:2096-2367 GCA_002310075.1 Bacteroidales bacterium UBA1204
TCAAGTTTTTGGAGGCTATGGGGAATGGGTATGAGTTTATTGAACTGTATGATTAAAAATGTCACATAATATACCAACTTATGAATAACTCAGAAAAAATCAAGCAAGCCGCCGAAATCCTCTCCAAGGCGAAGAACATCGTGGGCTTCACCGGCGCGGGCACTTCTGCCGAGAGCGGCATCCCGCCTTTCCGTGGCGAGGGCGGCATCTGGAACCAGTACGATCCCAACTCGCTCGACATCGATTTCTACTATCGCCACACCAAGGAGTC
>DBXU01000138.1:2488-4498 GCA_002310075.1 Bacteroidales bacterium UBA1204
CTGCACACCGTGGCGGGCAACAGCGTCGTGTATGAGTTCCACGGCAACATGTCGCGCTTCGTGTGCACCAAATGCGGCCACAAAGTCGACGCCAAGAGCCTGACACTCACCGAGGAACCGCCCCGTTGTGCCCAATGCGGTGGCTTGATGAAGCCCGACTTCATCTTCTTCGGCGAAGGCATTCCGGAGGACGCCTATTACGGCTCGGTGCGCGCTGCAGAGAACTGCGATGCCTTTGTCATCATCGGCACATCGGGACAGGTCAGCCCAGCTAACATGATTCCCGGCATCGCCAAACGTCATGGCGCCAAGATCATTGAAATCAACATGGAGCCTTCGACCTATACGAACTACATCACGGATATCTATCTCGAAGGCAAGTCGGGAGAGATTCTGCCCGCAATCGATGCCTTGATGACTAGGTAAACACCGCCTCAAACATCCTGCGGTATGCTTCAACCTTTTTGTCAAATGCCAAAGGATAAGCGCGTGAAGATGAGGGTAATCTATATATAGTTAATCCTTCTCTAAGTGTAACCTGATTATTCGGTGAAGGAACCGAATCAGTATTGTAATAGGCACATACTTCGGTGGTGGCTTTCTCGCCCGTCGTGGCAATGGCGTGGCATTGTGGCATCTGTTTTAGAAGGGCTTCTATGTCCGTATGTTCCACAATTTCCAAAAAGGCGTCCGAGGCATTGTCTTTCAGTCGATTGACTGCCGTAGCTGTATCGAAAAATGCTATACCTTTTTCATTCAGAAACGCAATAATCTCCTCCTTTTTGAAGCATTTATGCTCTGTGTCAATGAAATGATTGCGGTCACCAAACCAGATCTGCCCTTCGATGCGCCAATGGTCATTGATGAAGTTGGGGTAGAAAAAGTCCATGCACCAACGCTTCTTCGGTGGTGGAAAACTGCCGAGAAACAACACCTTGGCATTGGCGGGCAGAAACGGTTTCAAAGGGTGATACTCAACCATAGCCTATTTTTTCACTCCCGGAAAGGCATCTACAATCTTGACCTTAATATCAGGAAAGCTATTGACAATCTGAACCTTAACATCAGGAAAGTGCTCCACGAGCTGTACTTTGCCACACTGGTCAGGGAAATGCTCTACAATTTTTACATCCACATCTTCAAAGGAATTCACAATCTGCACCTTGATGTCCGGGAAATGTTCTACAATCTGTACTTTACCATATAGGTTGAAGGTTTTGCCGTCCTTGTTGGTGTACGTGCAATTCTCTTTGTTGATGCCCGGTTTCTTGTTCCCCGACTGAGCCACCATAGGCAAGGCGAAGAGTACAAATAATGCTAATACCAATACTTTTTTCATAACGCTATTTTTTAACTATTATCAACCATAAAAGCCCCCACTCGATTGATGCACAAAGTCCCCTTAAAGATCTTAAACCTAATTCTCAACTTATCAGCCTTAACGGTCTGGAAACGAAGAAGTCGCTTGTAACCGATGGTAGTGGTTGGTTCATTGGTTTCAATAGGCAGCCATTTACCATTAAAGTAATAGTCTAAATAAAATGCGTCAACATTCTGTCCTAAAGGAATATATTCTTGTAAAAGTATGCGGTTAAAAGCGGTAGTTTGTGGAAAATCGAAGACAAGTTCTGCTTGTTGCACGTCATCGTGGGTTGCCCAATAATGGGTGTACTCGTCGCACAGCACATGCTTGGCCTTGAATCGCCAGCCTCTTGTGTCGCTGGCGGTCACCTTACATGATTTCATTAAATCGTTAGCGAAGTCCTTTTGCAACTTCTGGTACCATTGAACGGCACTGGCCGAGTCGATACTGGGTATCCTACCCTCTTGATTCACAGGGAAATTGAGCAAGAGATTGGTGTTATGTCCAACACTTTGATAATACAAGTCCATCAACTGGTCCACGGTTTTCACCAGGCTGTCTTCACTGGCATGGTAAAACCAACCTGGACGGATAGAGACATCCACCTCCGCAGGCAACCACGCCTCACCGTCACGATAGCCTTGTTG
>DBXU01000138.1:4504-4629 GCA_002310075.1 Bacteroidales bacterium UBA1204
TCAGTTTTATACATACACCACTGCGTGGCATTGGCATTGCCTTCCTCGTTGCCGACCCAGCGTAAAGTGGGCACCGTGCCACCGAAGATGGACGCTTCAGGGCTGTATTTCCAAACGATGTCCCT
>DBXU01000161.1:0-682 GCA_002310075.1 Bacteroidales bacterium UBA1204
AGCCTTCGCGCAGAGCGCGAAGGCTTTTTGTTTTTATATCTACCATGTTTTTATACTATCATTTCTGGATTTTTTTCTATCTTTGCCCATCCTTTTAGATAGCAAAATTTTATCCTATGATAGACGTCAAGTTTTTAGTCAAGAACCCCGATGTGGTTCGCGAAAACATCAAGAAGAAATTCCAAGACAATAAACTGCCCCTCGTCGACGAGGCTATTAGTTTATATACGCAATATTGCGACTGCCAGCAGCGTGCCGACGACCTGCGCTCACAACGCAACTCCATCTCTAAGGAGATCGGCATCCTCTTCAAGAATAAGGAAGTGGAAAAAGCCAACGAGATGAAGAAACTCGTCGAGGCCAACGCCCAAGAGCTGGAACAACTCGGCAAACAGCAGTCTTCCCTCATGGAACAGCTGACCAAGGTGATGTATTCCATCCCAAACATCATTGCCCCTGAGGTGCCAATAGGGAAGGACGATACCTTCAATGTGGAGAAGGAACGCTTCGGCGAGCCCGTGGTGCCCGATTTCGAAGTGCCTTACCATGCTGATATCATGGCCAAGTTCAACGGCCTCGACCTCGACTCGGCCCACCGCGTGGCTGGCAACGGCTTCTATTACCTCATGGGCGACATCGCACGCCTGCATTCCGCCGTCATCACCTATGCCCGCGACTTCAT
>DBXU01000161.1:727-7900 GCA_002310075.1 Bacteroidales bacterium UBA1204
GAGATGGATGCCATGATGTATAAGATTGAGGGCGAAGACCTTTATCTTATCGGCACTAGTGAACACTCGATGATCGGCAAGTTCATCGACCAAATCGTTCCTGAAGAGTCGCTGCCTCTGACGCTGACGAGTTACTCGCCTTGTTTCCGTAAAGAAAAAGGTGCTCACGGCATCGAAGAACGTGGCGTTTATCGTATCCACCAGTTTGAGAAACAAGAGATGGTTGTGCTCTGCAAACAAGAAGATGCCGACTATTGGTACGAACAGATGTGGAAGAACACAGTCGACCTGTTCCGCTCGATGGACATCCCAGTCCGCACGTTGGAATGCTGCTCTGGTGACTTGGCTGACCTCAAAGTGAAATCACTCGATGTGGAAGCATGGTCGCCGCGCCAGAAGAAGTATTTCGAGGTGGGCAGCTGCTCCTATCTCGGCGATGCCCAGGCACGCAGACTGAAGATCAGAATCAAAGGCAAGAATGGTAACTATTTTGCCCATACCTTGAACAATACGGTGGTTGCTCCGCCGCGTATGTTGATCGCCTTCTTGGAGAACAACCTCCGCGCCGACGGCTCTGTGGCCATCCCGAAGGCCCTGCAACCTTACATGGGTGGAAAAACTGAAATCAGATAATTATGGATATCTCTGTTGTCGTACCGCTGCTGAATGAAGCTGAATCGTTGCCCGAGTTGGAGGCATGGATTCGTCGTGTGATGGACGAACACGGTTTCTCCTACGAAATCGTTTTTGTCGACGATGGCTCCACCGACAATTCATGGGCCGTCATCCAACAGCTTTCTCAAGGTAACCCCAATGTGAAGGCCTTGCGTTTCAGAAGGAACTATGGCAAGTCGCCAGCCTTGAATGAAGGTTTCAAAATAGTGCAAGGCGATGTGGTCATCACCATGGATGCCGACTTGCAAGACAGCCCCGACGAAATCCCCGAGCTCTACAAGATGATCAAGGAAGACGGTTATGATCTCGTCTCTGGTTGGAAAAAGGTTCGTTATGACTCCAAAATAGCCAAAAACATCCCCTCCAAGTTCTTCAACTGGACCACGCGCAGGATGTCGGGCATCAAGTTGCATGACTTCAACTGTGGCCTGAAGGCCTACCGTAATGAAGTGGTGAAAAGCATCCAGGTGTATGGCGAGATGCACCGTTACATCCCCGTCATTGCCAAGATGAACGGATTCAGCCACATAGGGGAGAAGGTGGTACACCATCAGAAGAGAAAATACGGCAGCAGCAAATTTGGCATGAGCCGTTTTGTGCGCGGCTATCTCGATCTGCTGACCATCAACTTCATCTCGAAATTCAGCAACCGGCCGATGCATTTCTTCGGCATGCTGGGCTCGGTCACCTTCCTGATTGGTTTTATCATCGCCTTGTATTTGGCCTGCTCACGCTTGTTCTTCCATGTTTATGGGATGACACGTAGGCCTTTGTTCTATTTTGCGCTGTTGGCCATCATCATCGGCGTGCAGCTCTTTTCAACGGGCTTCCTGGCCGAGATGATCACCTCGACACAACGCGAAAAACGAGTCTATTCCATTTCGGAACGTATCAACGCCTAAGCAAACAAAAAAAAGCGACCCTTTATGGATTCCCTAAGGAACGACATAGAGGGTCGCTTTTTTTATGCTCTCTAGTTAATACAAATCATCGATTCCGCCATCAAAGCTTTCATCGAAGCTGTCACCGAACTCATCGGCAAATTCGTCTTCGTCGAATTCGTCTTCAAACTCGTCAAAGGGTGAATCGTCGGCAAAGTCGTTGTTCTCCCAGTCGAAGTCGTGTTCCAACTTCGACTCATCGAATTCATCCTCTTCATCATGCTGGTTGATAAAGCTGTCGATTTCGTCGTCGCTCATTTTGTCGAAGTTGACATCCAGCAATGCGGAATCGTTAATGGAGCGGCTCATGGACTTCAACTCGCGCATAACTGAGGGTGAGACATAGAATTCATCGATGTTTTCTTCGCAGTACTTCAAATATTTGGGGTCTTTTTCATACACTTCGGCGATGGTCATGCCTTCGTATTTTCCAAAGGTGAAAACTGAATCAATGTCATAGAATTTCATATAGAGTCCTTTCTTTTATTCTGTTTTAATGTGTTGTTTCGTATCGCAAATATCATGCATTTTTCCTTTTCTTGCAACAAAAAACTACTTTTTGAAGGCAAAAAACACGGCTAGGATGATGAAGATGAAAGATATGATATGGTTCCAACGGAAGGTTTCCGTCTTGAATACGGTAATCACGATGATGGTGAATACCGTCAAGGATACGGCTTCTTGTATGACTTTCAATTGAATAAGGTTGAAAGGGCCTCCGTTTTGCATGGCACCGATGCGGTTGGCAGGAATCATGAAAGAATATTCAAACAAAGCAATGCCCCACGACATCAGGATGACAAGAAAAAGCGGCCAATCCTTGGAACTGGGGACGATCTCAAGTAATTTGAGTTGTCCATACCAGGCAAAGGTCATGAAAACGTTGGATACAATAAGCAACAGAATGGTGTATATACCCTTCATTGATTGGTGTTTTTAACGGAGTGCAAAAGTAAGGGAATTTCTTTCATGTGCGACAATTATTCCTATTTTTGCATAACCAAATTGTGAACATCATGAATGCGACCATTATACTTACCGTTTTTGTTATTTATACCGTTCTATTGTTTGTGATTTCGCATTTCACGGCGCGAAAGACGGACAATAATGCTTTTTTTCGAGGCAATAAGAACTCGCCCTGGTTTGTGGTGGCTTATGGTATGATTGGTGCCTCTTTGTCAGGTGTGACATTCATGTCAGTGCCAGGAGGGGTTTATTCGGGTCAATTCACCTATATGCCTTTGGTGTTTGGCTATGTCCTTGGCTATGCAGTGATTGCCCTTGTTTTGTTGCCTTTGTATTATCGCCTTAACTTGACTTCCATCTACACCTATTTAAATATGCGTTTTGGGCCTAGGTCGGAGAAGACGGGTGCAGCCTTTTTCATCCTGTCTCGTCTGCTAGGCTCTGCCTTGCGCATGTATCTCGTTGTGTTTGTCTTGTATGAGTTTGTCTTCAAGGAATGGGGCATCCCTTTCTGGGTGCCAGCGGTCATTTTTATCGCCATCATCCTGCTCTACACCTTCAAGGGGGGTATCAAGACGGTTGTGTGGACGGATACGCTGCAGACGACCTTCTTGCTGCTGGCGGCCTTTTTGACGGCTTTCTTCATCTTGCGAAACCTTCATATCTCGTTAGGCGACCTTTTGAAGTCGGCTTCTGAGAAAGGCTATACCAAGGTGTTTGAAACGGATTGGACCCACAACAAGTTTTGGGTCAAGCAGTTGTTAAGTGGCATGTTTATCACCATAACGATGACTGGTTTGGACCAGGATATGATGCAGAAGAACTTGACGTGTAAGAACTTGCGTGATGCCCAGAAGAATGTGATGACCTCAAGCCTGCTGTTTGTGGTGGTCAACGGCCTCTTCCTTTGCCTGGGAGCGGCTTTGATTCAATATGCACAAGTCACAGGTTTCCAGTTGCCTGTAAACGAAGCAGGGGTGGTCGTTAACGACAAGATCTTCCCTTCGGTCGCTTTTTCGTTGAGTAAGTTTACGGCAGTGGTCTTCGTCATAGGTTTGGTTGCAGCGGGCTATTCCAGCGCCGATGGCACCTTGACGGCCTTGACGACCACTTTCTGTTACGATTTCATGCATTTCGACAAGAAACAGATGACAGAAGAGCAAATCACGAAACGCCGCAAATGGATTCATGTAGCATTTGCTTTGCTCTACTTGTTGGTTATCATCGCATTCCAGCCTTTCCACAACGAATCGCTGATCGACAAGGTCTTTGATATTGCTGGCTATACATATGGTCCTTTGTTGGGCCTATACACTTTCGGCCTGTTTGTTAAAAACAGGAAGGTGATTGATAAGGCCGTACCTTTCATCGCCGTTGCTTCACCCGTAATCAGCTATTTGCTGAAGACGTATTCGCCACAGCTGTTCGGAGGCTATCGGATTGGGTTCGAGATATTGATAATCAACGGATTACTTACATTCTTGGCCTTGTTGCTCTTCAGCAAAAAGGAAAAAACAAGCGTTGAATGACGGAATTGATGAAAAATATGTATTTTTGAAGTTTGAAAACTAAATCATAAGAAGATGAACAGGATTATCACTAAAATCACATTAGCCTTGTTGGCCTTGACGATGATGGGGGGTCAACTTCACGCCCAATTCTCGACCACCTACGCCAAGAATGTCACGCCTGGACAGCATAATGGCCTGTATTATTCCTTGCCTCAGACCATGTTGAAGCTGGATTTCGTCATGGAAGAAATCCAAATGGAGAGAAGCCCTTACAGTGACTATGCCTCCAACTACATGGGCACGGCCGAATCCGTGGAATACGAAACCAGGCAGTACCGCCTGTTGGACGTCAAGATGAGCACGGTGGCCAGCCCCGATCCAAATGCTTTGTTTTTTGTGACCTTGGGAAGTGCTAGGGGAGGCAGCAAGATGCGTTTCGATATCATGCCCAACGGCATCATCCGCAGCGTTGGCTTCGACGATCCGGCCGCCGAGGATATTGCTCCTGTAGCCCCGCAGCAGTCTTCTTGCGAAGAAAAAGAAACCATATATCCCAAGAGCAATTTAATCGACCTTGTTTCCATGGGTAAGTCGAATGCCCAATTGGCTAAAGAAGTGGCCGATAAGATTGAGGAGATTCGTAAGGCCAAGTTCAATTTGATTTCGGGCTATTACGAAACGGCGTTTAATCCTGAGACCTTCAAGTTGATGTATGAGAAGCTGGATGCCATGGAAGAAGAATATACCAACCTGTTGCTGGGTAACCATGTCAAGAAGACCGTGGTAAAAACAGTGTACGTTATTCCCAACAAGGAAGTGCCTACGCAGACTGTGGCCAAGTTTTCGGAGAGTGAAGGCGTGACGGTTGGAACCTCTGGTTCGGGTACGCCCATCATGGTTCAAACCTTGTCGATGAACACCACGGCTGCCATCAACGCACCGAGCCAATCGGCAGTGGAGTTGATGTCGTATGAAAACAAGGTGTTCTACCGCCTTCCTGAGATGGCGAATGTGAAAGTGACTCTTGGAAGAGACACCTTGATTGAGGACCGTGTTGTTGTCAACCAACTGGGTGCCGTGCTGATGGCTCCTTTGACCAATACAAGGTTGGTATTCGACACGGAGACGGGTCAGATCATAAACATGAGAATGCAATAAAAAAAGGCACCGCAAGGTGCCTTTTTCATTATAGGGCTTCTTTGATGCGGACCAACTGTTTCAGAAGGCCTTCTACCTTGTCGAGGCGTAGCATGTTGGCGCCGTCTGATTTGGCTTTGGCGGGATCGGGATGGGTCTCCATGAAGAGGCCGTCAACCCCTGTGGCGATGCCTGCCTTGGCTATCAGTCCGATGAGTTCGGGCTGACCGCCAGTGACGCCATTGCTCTGATTGGGCTGCTGCAAGGAATGGGTGACGTCCAAGATGACGGGCACCTCAAATTTTTGCATGGCAGCTATGTTTCTATAGTCCACCACCAAATCGTGATAGCCAAACATGGAGCCACGCTCAGTCAGCATGACCTTGTCGTTACCCGACTGACGCACTTTTTCAACGGCAAAACCCATAGCTTCGCCCGAAAGAAATTGTCCTTTTTTGATGTTGACAATCTTGCCGGTCTTGGCAGCGGCTACAAGTAAGTCGGTCTGCCGACAAAGGAAGGCGGGGATTTGTATAATGTCTACATATTCCGCGGCCATCTGGGCTTCTTCGGCAGCGTGAATATCGGTCACCACTGGGATGCCGAATTCTTTGGCCACTTTCTGCAGCACTTTCAAGGCTTTTTCATCGCCAATGCCTGTGAAAGAGTCCAGCCTGGAACGGTTGGCCTTGCGGTATGAGCCTTTGAAGACGAAGGGAATGTTGAGTTTTTGACAGATGTTCTTCAAGGTCTCTGCGATGAAGAGTGGCGAGTTCTCGTCTTCGATGACGCATGGCCCGGCCAGCAAGAAGAAACGGTCGGGTCGCAAGCCTTTCAGAAAGTCGTATTTAGCGGTGTCCATGGTGGATATTTTTTGCAAAGATACCATTATTTCTTAAACCTCGGATGATAACTCAACAAAGTATCGCGCAATAACTCGTCTGAGATATGCGTGTAGATTTCCGTTGTGCTGACACTAGAATGCCCTAGCATTTGCTGAACTGCCAACAGATTAGCGCCGCCTTCAAGTAGGTGGGTGGCGAAACTATGTCTGAAGGTGTGCGGGCTGATGGTCTTGGTGATACCGTTTTTCTCGGCGAGGTCTTTTACGATGAGAAAGACCATCTGTCGGGTGAGTCCAGTGCCACGGCTGTTGAGGAAAACGGTGTCGGTGAACTTAGGTTTAACTTTGATATGTAAGCGAGCTCCTTCAATGTATTGGAAGAGGATCTTTAGGCTGTTGTCGCCGATGGGCACCAAACGTTCTTTGCTGCCTTTGCCGAAGATGCGAAGAAATCCGTCCGACCTGAAAATATTGCTGATTTGGAGGTTGGTAAGCTCTGAGACACGGAGCCCACAGCCGTATAGCACCTCAATCATGGCTTTGTTGCGGTGCCCATTGGGCTGACTGAGGTCAATGCTGTCGATCATCTTTTGGATTTCCTCATAGGTGAGTACCTCGGGGAGGTGCCGTCCCATGGTAGGAGAGGAGATGAGCAGGGTGGGGTCTTTGTCGATGAGCGCCTCTTGGTCGAGGTAACGATAGAAAGACTTCAAGCCGGAGAGGATCCTGGCTTGTGAGGTGGCGCCGATATTCAGGTCATAGAGATAGGCAAAGAAGTTCTCAATGGTGTCCTGTTGTATGTCGTGAAGCGCTGTCGAGAGGTTTTCCGCTTTGAGATATTGCAGGAACAGGCTCACATCGTGCACATAAGCCTCTATGCTGTTGTCGGACAGCGAAAGCTCCAGACGCAGATAATCGGCGAAGTGCTTGATGAGGTTCGGCGTGATATTGACCTGATCCATTGTTTTGTTTTTGCAAAGATACGAAAAAAAAGGACGCGAGACCTAAAGCCTCGCGTCCCGTGTCATAATGTCACGCGTCCCTATCAATCCAGTGTGTGGATGACGAGGCCAGAGCGCAGTTTAGGCTCAAACCAAGT
>DBXU01000166.1 GCA_002310075.1 Bacteroidales bacterium UBA1204
TCGTGAAGGATGTTGAAGTAACCATATTTGCCTTCATCGCAGAAAATGGAGAATTCAAGGTCGTAGGTGCCTGATTCTTGGCCACCGAGGAGGAGGACGTTGTCGTTAGCGCCGGAGATGTAGCCGCACTGGGTGCCACCAGCTTCAGCGATGACACCGTCTTCGTTCGAACCAGGGCTGTTGGTCCAGGTGGTCCACCAATCATTGCCTGCAGCAATGGCACTTTCGGCGATCTTGCCGCCGAGCGGATAGGCTTCAAAGTCGTCGTCGATCAGCACTTGGTCGTCAGCGCCGCTAATGATACCGATGTTGTCGATGTAGAACTCGGAAGTGGCGGCATTCTCGGGTGGGAAGAAGTCCATGGCGTCGAGGGTGCGGCCAACGGTGTTTTGACCATAGCTGTCAAGGCTCCATTGCCATGAACAAATCTCTTGCTCGGGTTCACCAGCGATGTTCCAGTAAAGTGTAGCCAAGTCTTGGTCCATGTCGATGTGCACTCTGTATTGCATCCACTCGTCCCAAACGCAAGGGATGTCAGCGGTGCCGTTGCTACCGGCATGAACAGTGCCATGACCTACACCAGGCGTGGTGTTTTGGCCATCGTTGGTGGCACAGAGATAGAACTGAGCGGCCCAAGAAGAAGCTTGGCCATTGAACTCGTGCAGCACGTTGAAGTAGCCGTTCTTGCCATTCGGAACATAGGCGTCGAAGACGAGATCGAATACACCCGTTTCAATGCCACCAAGATCCAAAATCTGGTCGTTACCATAGGTGAAGTGGGCAGCCATTGAGCCGTCGGCTTCGTCGAAGACACCGTCTTCAGCGCCACCAGGGGCATTTGACCAGGTCGTCCAAGGATCGCCAAGGGTTTGAGCGATCTTGTTACCAGCAGTTTGTCCTTCAAAATCGAAGTACATTGACTGAGCGAATGCATTGCCAAAAACGAAGGCAATCATTGCAATGAGTAAAGATACTTTTTTCATTTGTTTGAAATTTTAGTTAGTATTAAGTGAATGAATTCTATCATTAATCGATAAAAATATCGCTGCAAATATAACCAAAAAAGACGAAGTGCAATAGGGAATTGCTTTTTTTTTGAAAAATTGTTAGAGCAAATCCTCGTTAGTTTTTTTGATTATTTTTGCATGGTGATTTCGGATGATTGAAACATGAAAAGCAGTTCATTATATAAAATAACCAATCATTATATTCTAAACGCTTTTTTTGTTTTTGCCTTCCTCCTCTCTTCATGCAAGCAGGAGATTGACCTTTATGGAGAATATAAGCAAGCGCCCGTCGTCTATGGCCTTCTCGATGCCTATGCCGACACGAATTTCATCAAGATTTCAAGGTCGTTCTATGTGCAAGGCAATGCATACCAAACGGCACAGAATCCCGATTCGTGCAATTACCCAGGCAAGTTGGATGCACGCCTTGTCGAGTATTGCAACGGCGATAGTGTCCGCGAGATTCTCCTCGACACCATCACCATCCACGATAAGGAACCAGGTGTCTTCTATGCGCCCGACCAGAAGTTGTATTACACCACGGAGCGTTTAGGCCTCAACAGTGCCAGCGATAACTATAGCTATCGCCTTAAGGTGGTCCTTCCTGACCGAACCTTGACCACCCATACCCGTCTTGTGGGCGACGGCCGTTTCGGTTTGCAGAGCCTGGCGGTGAACTTCTCGCAAGAATACTTTGGTGCGATACCCCGCAAGTTTCTTTTCCGTCCTGCCATCAATGCGACTTTCTATCAAATGGACATTGATTTCACCTTTCTTGAACAACGCAGCCCCGATGACGATTCGATACCGCGCACGATGCACTGGCGGATAGGGGTTCTCACGGATTATTACCTTTCTTTACATATGGAACAAGGCGCTTATGTCTTTCCTTATCGTCCCGAAGATTTTTATGCGCATCTGACCGAGTTTCTTGGGGGCGACACGGCTGTCGCTGGCTTGAAACGTTATATAGGCGACTACCCTATAACGGTCACCATCACGGCAGGTGGCGAAGAATGGAGACAGTATGTCTATAACAACGATCCGTCCAATGGCATCCCGATAGGAAGCAATGAATTCAGTTTGATCGATGGGGGATACGGGGTGTTATCGTCGCGCATGACGGTGCGACAGGATGTGAGACTGGCAGGTCAGACGGTGCCTGAGTTGGTGGCCAAGACCAACTGGGGCTTCAAGTTCATCGGCGGCAATTAATCCTTCCTTGTCATCTCCGCCATGATGATCCCACCCGCCACAGCTGCGTTCAGCGATTCGGTGGCGCTACCTCCTATGCGGGGGATGGTGATGGGATGTGTGATGTAAGGCAAGATTTCCTCTCTGATGCCGTGCGACTCGCTGCCGATGACGACGATGCCCTCGGGCTTGGACTGCATTCTAAACAAATCTTCTCCCTCGAGCAAGGCGCCATAGACGGCCTTGCCTTTGCCTTTGGCCTTAAGAAGGTAGTCTGCCAGGTCGGTTTTCCAAACGTTCACCCTAAACAATGAACCCATGGTGGCTTGCACGGTTTTGGGATTCCATAGTTCCACGCAGTCGGCACTGCACACCACGTCGCGAATGCCAAACCACTCCGCCGTACGGATAAGCGTGCCCATGTTTCCCGGGTTGGCGACGCCGTTTAAGGCTAAGACAAGGCTTGATGTAGTCTTGATTTCACCTTGCTGAGGAATCCTCACTACCGCAAGAATGCCTGGAGGAGTGTCTTGTCCGCTCATTTGCTGCATTTGCACATCACTGACCGTCTCGGCATCCCTGGAAATGGGATGATCGGCAAGGAAAGCCTCTGTGGCATAGAGCCCCACAATCTCAAAGTCGGAGGCGAGGAGCTCTTCTGTCATCTTGCGACCTTCCACGACGAAGAGGCCGAGTTCTTTCCGGAACTTCTGCTGCCGGAGGGAGGCGATTTGTTTTATTGTGTTCTTGGTAATCATGTAGGCAAAAATACAAAAAAAAGCTGCCCCGCGAGCGGGACAGCCTAAAACCATGAAAAAGTTTATCTTTTTTATTCGGCGTAGACGTTGAAGTCGACATCAACCTGCACTTCCTTGTGCAATTTGATTTTGGCTTTGTATTCGCCCACTTCCTTGATGGCATCCTCGTTGAGGACGATCTGTTTGCGGTCCACATCCAAGTTGGTGGCTTCCTTGATGGCGTTGGCGATCATGATGGTGTTGACCGAGCCGAAAATCTTACCCGTGGCAGCGGCCTTGGCGGGGATTTGCAGCTTCAGGCCTTCCAGAGCCTTGGCCTTTTCAAGAGCTTCATTCTTGATTTTTTCTTCCTTGTGAGCCTGTTGGCGCATTTCTTCGGCCAAGATCTTGCGGTTGCGCTCGGTGGCGAGGATGGCCAGGCCTTGGGGGATGAGGAAGTTGCGGCCGTAGCCGGGCTTCACGCTGACGATGTCGTTCTTATATCCTAAGTTGTTGACGTCTTGTTTCAGAATAATATCCATGTGTAGTCCTCCTTTAATTATTTCAAACAATCTGCTACGAAAGGCATCAGGGCAAGATGGCGGGCACGCTTGACGGCCTGGGCAACCTTGCGCTGGTATTTGGTGGAAGTACCGGTGATGCGGCGAGGCAGGATCTTGCCTTGTTCGTTGACGAACTTCAATAAGAAGTCAGCATCTTTGTAGTCAATGTACTTGATGCGGTTCTTCTTGAAGCGGCAGTATTTCTTTCTCTTGGTGTCGACTGCGATGGGAGTCAAATATTTGATGTCGTTGTTGTTGTTCACTTGTGCCATTTTTCTTCAGTTTTAATTGTTCAACATTAAGCTTGGGCTTCAGCGGCGGCTTCGGCTTTCTTGCTGCGTCTCTTTTCGTTGTAGGCAATAGCGTGTTTGTCGAGCTTCACGGTGAGGAAGCGCAAGATGCGCTCGTCACGCTTCAGTTCGGTTTCAACATTGGCGATCACATCACCTTCGGCTTTGAATTCAATCAACTGATAAAAGCCTGTGGATTTCTTCTGGATGGGATAAGCGAGCTTGCGCATGCCCCAGTTCTCTTCATGAACGATTTCTGCACCTGCATTGGCCAGATAATCTTCATACTTCTTTACCGCTTCCTTCATCTGATCTTCAGATAAAACGGGAGTTACAATGAAAACGGTTTCGTACTGATTCATAACTGATTGATTATTAAATGATTAATTTATAAAGTATGTTTTCTTGAAACGTGGGTGCAAAAGTACAACTTTTTTCTTAATCTACAACACTTTACGTGAAATAATTTTCTCCAACATGAACTCCGCGGCATGGCCGTCGCCGAAGATCTCGGGAAACATGGTGGGCGGATTGTCCTTGAAATGTTTCCATGCCTTCATGATGCGGCACTCGTCGGCATCGGCGAGGATGGCGTTGCCAGTCTCCACGATTTCCACCCATTCGGTTTCGGGTCTCAAAATGATGCATGGCTTCTTGAAGAAATAGGCCTCTTTCTGCACGCCTCCCGAGTCGGTCATCACCAATCGGGCATGGCGTTCCAAGGCAATCATTTCCAAAAACGATACGGGTGGGATGAGTTTGATATCTGGACAGCTGAAGATTTGTTTCTGCATGTCTTCATCGAGGTTGGTCTTGATGAGTTTGGCTGTCCTTGGATGTAGCGGTAGCACGACTTGACATTCCTCCGAGAGTTTAATGATGCTTCTGAAGATGGCACTCAGTCTTTCGGGATAGTCGGTGTTGCTGTCGCGATGGATGGTGGCAAGTACAAAGGGCTTGCCTTTCAATTCCAAGCGTTGTATGATGTCGGTCTTTTCTTCGGCGATGCCGGCAAAATGCAGGCTGTTGTCATACATGATGTCGCCGCAGTGGTATACCTTGGGGTTGTCAATGGTGTATGGCCCTTCGTTGTCCATGGGGAAGCCTTCGCGTTTCAGGTTCTCCAGTCCCGCCTTGGTGGGCGTGAAGAGCAGGGTGGAGCAGTGGTCGCACACGATGCGGTTGATTTCCTCCGGCATACTCTTGTTGAACGAACGCAACCCCGCTTCGATGTGGACGATGGGCACGTGGATCTTGGCAGCGGCCACAGCACCGGCGAGGGTGGAGTTGGTGTCGCCATAGAGCACGATGTAGTCAGGTTGCTCCTTTATTAATAAGGACTCGATTCCTTCGGTCATGCGTGCGGTTTGCACGCCGTGCGAAGCCGATCCGACATGAAGGTTGTGGTCAGGATGGGGTATCTGCAGCTCGTCGAAGAACACCTGCGACATGTTGTCGTCGTAATGCTGTCCGGTGTGGACAATGATCTCCTGTATGGTGTCCGAATAATGGTTTCTGATGGCGCGGCTTAGTGCAGCTGCCTTGATGATTTGGGGACGGGCTCCGATGATGGTGACAAGTTTCATGGTTGTTTTCTTAATAGGTCATTTCTCCGTGGTCGCGGAAACTATAATAGCGTTCGTTGCCGATGATGATATGGTCGATGACGGCGATGTCCAAGAGTTTGCCAGCCGACACGATTTTCTGGGTCAGTTGGCGGTCGTCCTTGCTGGGACGCGGGTTGCCGGATGGGTGGTTGTGACCCAGGATGATGCAAGTGGCGCCATGGTTCAGGGCGTGCTTGAAGATGATCCTTGGGTCTGCGATGACGTTGGTCGTTCCCCCGTTGCTGATGCATTCCACTTTCAGTTCGTGGAAGCTTTGATCGAGATACATAACAAGGAAATGCTCCTGTTTCATGTCGTCGATATGGGAAAGGAAACGTTCAAATGAGGTTTTGGAGTCTTTGACTTCCTCGGGGAGGCTGGCTTCGGCACCGCGACGGCGCTTGCCAAGCTCCAACGCGGCCATGATAGAGACGGCCTTCGCCGCTCCGATGCCTTTGTGGTCCATCAGCTCGTTCAAACTCAGGTTTGACAACGCGATGAGGTCGTTGCCGACTTTGTCAAGAACGGCTCTCGACAAATCCACGGCCGATAGCTCGCTGTTGCCTGAACCGATAAGTATGGCTAGGAGCTCGGCGTTGCTGAGGGCTGCTTTGCCTTTGGCAATCATCTTCTCGCGCGGTCTGTCGTCGAGGGCCCACTCTTTGATGGTCTTCTTCTCTTTTGCCATGACGTTGTTTTTTAGGCTGTAAAGATAGGCATTTTTGTTTTGTCGCGACGAAAAAAGCCTCTTCTATGGGGTAGAAGAGGCTTTAACAAAATTCTTTATGATGAAAAAACTCTAATTTATGCCAATTTTGCCATGAAATGCGTCAGCTTTGACTTCAGGTTGGCGGCTTTGTTCTTGTGGATGATACCACGCTTGGCAACCTTGTCGATAATCGAGTAGATCTTCGGGAGCTTGCTCTCGGCTTCTGATTTCTCAGTTAATGATCTGAACTTCTTTACTTCGTTACGCATGTTCTTTGCATAGTAACGGTTATGAAGGCGTCTTTTTTCTGTCTGACGAATTCTTTTGATGGAAGATTTGTGATTTGCCATACTTTTATTCCTTATTTTTTTGTCTTTTCCTCTTATTTTGGGCTGCAAAAATACACATTTTCTATGAAATGGAACCTAAAATGATGAAAAAAAATCCATAAAAAATGTATCTTATTGTAAATTAGTGTTTTATACTATACAGCGGTAAAGGCCATTTTGTCTTCGTTGTCTTGGTAAACGATGTCGCCAAGCTCTATATTGACGAAAGTGTTTTTGTCGAATCCTTTAGGGGCGGCGATGATGGGAAGGTAGTTTTCCCCGTAGCCTCGGGCAATGCCTTTGCTGTCAATGCGTTCGACGAGCATTTTTTGCTTTCTTCCTTGCATCATCTTGAAATAGCTGAGCTTGTTTGCCAATGAGATTTGACGCATTATTTCGCTGCGTTCGGCCTTAACGCTTTCGGGCACTTGGTCGGGCATGACGGCAGCCTTGGTTCCGGTACGCACCGAGTATTTGAAGGTGTGGATATGGCTGAAGCCGATTTCTCTTGCAAAGTCGCAACTCTCCTTGAAGGTCTGTTCGGTCTCGCCCGGGAAACCCACGATGATGTCGGTGGTGAGGTTGAAGTCGGGGCGGAAGGCTTTGATGCGTTGGCACATGTCGCGGAACTGGGCGACAGTGTAGAAGCGGTGCATACGCTTCAAGGTGTCGTCGGAGCCACTTTGCAGGCAGATGTGCATATGAGGTGCCAGTTTCTCATGCTGGAATAGCTGCAAAAAGTGGTCGCTGAACTGGTCGGGCTCGATAGAGGAGACCCTGACGCGGAAGTCACCGTCGATGGCCAATATGTTTTCCACAAGTTGCTCGAAGTTGGTGTCTTCGTATTGGTAACGCCCCATATTGACGCCTGTCAGCACGACCTCCTTGAAGCCGTGAGCGACAACTTCGCGTACATTATTATATATGTCATCGGCGGGACGACTTGTAGAGCGCCCTCTTACCATGGGAATGATGCAATAGGAACAGAAGTTATTGCATCCGTCGTGGATCTTGATGAGGCTTCGGGTGTGGAAAGTGTCGAAGGCAGGATGGTAACTGAACAGGTCGCGATCGTAGCCCTCGGGGTCGCTGTGTCCAGTGTGGAAGTGTTCGTCGATGATATCGAACAGGGCGGCCTTGCGTTCGTTGTCGATGACATAGTCGGCAATGCCCGATTGCAATAACTCCTCTTTTCGATGGTTGACCATGCAGCCGGTGACGGCAATCAAGGCTTCGGGATGCTTGCGGCGTATCTGCCGAATGGCCTGACGGCATTTCTGGTCGCTGGTGTTGGTAACGGTACAAGTGTTCACGACAAAGACGTCGGCAGCGCTATCGCTGTCGGCAATCTCATAGCCAGCAGCCTTGAAACGTGATGCCAAAGCATCGGTCTCATACAGGTTGACCCGGCACCCCAAAGTCTTGAACGCAATTTTCATCACCTATTGTTAACTATTAACTCTTCACTCCTAACTCCTCACTCCTAACTAACGAATCAACTCTCCTTCGATCGACAACGGCGAAGCCGAAGTCACCTTTACCTTAACAATCTGACCAATAAGGCTCTTATCTCGCGAAGCGAAGCGGATGACAATTTTCCCTTCGGTGTGTCCGGTAAGATAGCCGTTCTTGCGGTCGTGGCTCTCCACAAGCATCTTGACGGTCTTCCCAATGAGACCTTGGTTGTATACGAGGCTGTGTTTCATCAGCTCCTCGGTGAGGCGGTGGTAACGCTCGCGCTTCACTTCCTTCGGCACGTCATCATCCCATTCCGAGGCTACGGCACCAGGGCGCACGCTGTACTGTGCAATGAACGCCATGTTGTACTTGAACTCCTCCATGGCCTTGCGTGTGTTCTCGAACTCTTCTTCGGTCTCGTGCGTAAAGCCCACGATGATGTCGGTGAAGATGGTGGCGGTGGGTAGTTTCTCGCGGATGGTCTGTATGATGTGACGGTAGGTGGCTAAGTCGTGGTGGCGGTTCATGCGTTGCAACATGTTCTCGTCGCCCGATTGGATGGGAATATGGATCTGCTTGCCGAGGCAATCGTATTGCGCCATCACCTCGATGACGTCATCCTTCATGTCGCGGGGATGTGGTGCGGTATAATACACCCAAAACTCTTTTCCTGAGGCTTTGCCGTATTCGCCCACACGGCGCAACAGCTCGGCAAAGTCTATCTCTTCACCTTTCTTGTCGAGGCCGTAGGAGTTGACGTTTTGTCCGAGCAGGGTGATGCTTTTGTAATCTTTCTCAACAAGGTCTTTCAGCTCGGCCAAAATCTCTTCCGAAGGTCTTGAAACCTCGCGACCACGGGTATAAGGTACGGCACAATAGGTGCAGAACTTGTTGCAGCCATTCTGAATTGGGATGAAGGCCTCGAAAGTGGAGGTCTGTGTCGGCGTGATGGCCCAGAACTTGTCCATGTTGGCCGATGGGTTGATTTTGTCGTCCTTGTGGAACAATGGCGCTACCGGCTTGACCACGGGCTGGTATTCAATCTCTTCTCCAAAGCGCAATGAGGCTGGCGTGACGATACCATATTGGCGAATCATGTCGGGGAAGTTGGGCAGCTCGTTCATGGCGAAGACCAGATCGAAGAGCTTGAGGAAACGCAGACGGTCGGCGGGCAAGATGCAGCCCGACACGAAGGTGATGACGTTCTGACGGTTCTTCATGGCGTTCCATTTCTCGATGCGGCCATACACCTTGTCGATGCCTTTCTGGCGCACCGAGCAGGCGATGATGCCGAGGATGGTGGCCTCGTTTTCGTTGTCAGTTTGGATAAAGCCCATGCCGTTGAGTACTGTGCGCACGCGCTCCGTGTCGCTCAAGTTCATTTGGCAGCCCAAGGGGAGAAGATAGTATTTCATTATCAGTTGATAGTTGTCAGTTGTTCAGTTAAAGCAGGTTGCTGAGCCTGTCGAAGCACCGTCATTTGTTAGTCGGCCCTTCAACGTCTCAGGGACCTAGTCCTGTTCGTTTGGGCTGCAAAGGTACGCTTTTTTGTTCAGCCGTAGATTAAATGGATGATGTCGTGGATGATTTCGTTATGCGAATCGAACTTGGGCGCTGAATTGGTACTGGCGCCTTGCAGTAATTCTTTAGCCTGTTGGATGGTCTCGGGTTCCAGACAATCTGAGGCGATTTGGATGTCTTTGATGATGGCGATGGCCTCATCGACTTTTAGCGCAATTTCCACACCACCCCATGGGAAACGGGCCTTTTTCGTGGTCTGGAACTGCTCCCAGCGGCCGAAAAGGAAGCTATGCGACGAAATCTCCACTTCGATGGCACGCACCTCGGACTTATTAATTAAGGTGTCGAAATCCAACCAATCGGCCTTGCCACCATACATCTTCTCAAAGGAAGCGATAAGAGGCTGTTTGATGTTCTCTGAAGTCAATTCTGGCACGAGTTCGCTGAGGTTGACGACACGGCTGGCCACACTCTTCACGCCGTTTTTCATCAGTTTGGCCTTGTCGACAATAAGGTAGCGCTGCATCATCTCTCCGTCAGTCTTGATGAGGATGGTGCCATGGTGCAGGTTGTTTTGTTTGCCTTTAGCAAAGGCGTTGCCGCTGAATTTGCGTCCCTCGCAAGTGAGGTCGTTGCGCCCCGATATCTCGGCTTTCAAACCGAAAGAGAGAAGTGCGTCTTGGATGACCGAGAGTTGTTTTCTCACATCATAAAGGTCTTTGTCGGCGATGAAAGAGAAGTTGATGTTGCCCAAATCGTGGTAAACGGCTCCACCACCCGTGCCACGCCGCATCAGATGACCGCCTTCGTCGAGCAAGAGCTGCACATTGCACTCCGAATAAGGATTCTGATTGTAACCTATGACCACCGTCTGCTGGTTTTTCCAAAGGTACATGGTGACGGTATTCCCTTCCTGATGGTCCGTGAGGTATTGCTCCACGGCGCGGTTGAGGAAGGGGTTGTATTGGTTGCTGACAACGACTTGTAGTTTGCTCATAGCACGAATAGTTGACAATAAAAAAGCCCGCTGTTTTGGCGGGCTTGGTTGGTAGTCTCTCCGGGATTTGAACCCGAGTTACCAGGATGAAAACCTGACGTCCTGACCAGACTAGACGAAGAGACCACTTCGTGTCGTTTTTTGACGCTGCAAAAGTAGATAAAATTTCGATACCTACAATATTTTAGGAAAGAAAAATATAAAATATTTTATAAACTATTGATTTACAATTAAATAATAAACAACAATTATTCAAACAAAAGGGAGACTTGGAATAGTTTGTTGCGCAATTTGTTGATAGGAGCAGTGTAAATGAAGGCTTCATTCTTGACGACATCGATCAATCCATAGCTCATTTTAACTTCAATGCCCATCTTGAACCATTGGTTGTAAATGTCGAAGCCGGCACCCAGCTCGGCGGCACAGTCGAAACGCTTGGTGACGAGGTTGTTGATGAATTCATTGCCTTGGGTGTCTACTTCTTTGTTGTCCTTTTGCGAGGCAAGGTCGAGTTTCGGGTTGATGCCGCCAAAAACATAGGCTCCGATGTTATTGTAACGTTTTGAGCGGTACTTGATGTTGAGTGGGAATTCGACAAATGTGGTGCCGATGGATTTACGGCAGGGCATCAAAGTATCAACGCCTGGGAAGTCATCCTTGTAATCGACCCAAATGGAGTAATTTATGGTGCGTTCGCTGAAACTCAATGAGGGAATAAAGCGCAAATCGAAATAACGTCCCAGGCGTTTGCTGCCGATGATGCCTACGGTAAAACCAGGGACTTGCTCGGTCTCTATGTTGTATACATAGAGGTTCTCGGTGTTGTCAGCGCTATAACCTCCCATGGGCCATGATTTGGCGGGCAGAGGGATGTTTTGATAGTCTTTGACGGTTTTGATGGTATACATCATACTGTTGTATGCCAACAGGAAACCAAAATGATAGGGCTCTTGCTCATACTTGGGCAGGTAGTGGATGACCCTTCTCTGGGCCTGGACTGGCACGACCGTTGCGGTGAGCAACAGTATGACGGTCAATATTTTTAGTGCTTTTTTCAAGATACTCTTCGTTTGGATGTGAAACTAACGCAGTTTGTCCGCTTTTATTGCGGTAAATCTGCGACAAAAATAGAAAAAAAAGGAATATCTCAAGCTTTAATGGCGGTGTACATTGTTGCGATGCCAAAGGCCATTGGTATCATTTGCCCTTGTTGAATCCCATATCGATCCAATATGTCAAGGAAGACTTTTGGCATGGGGAAGCGTTCTACAGATGAGGGGAGATAGGTGTAGGCGCTCTTATCTTTTGAGACTCTTTTCCCGATTATAGGTAGCACGCGTTTGAAATAAAACTGGTAAAGCTGCTTTACTGGGAACTTCTCCGGCATCGAAAACTCCAAAATGACGGCTTGTCCACCTGGCTTCAAGACGCGGCTGATTTCTGAAAGCCCTTTGTCCAAATCCTCGAAGTTACGCACGCCGAAAGCCACGGTGACGACATCGAAAGTGCCATCCTCAAAGGGCAATGTGGCTGCATCGCCGATGCGAAGCACTATTTGGTTTTCGAGTTTTTGTTGTTTTACTTTCTCTTGGCCGATTTCAAGCATTTTCTCCGAGAAGTCCATGCCGATGATGCGAGCCTGTGGATTATGTTTCGCTAGGGCTATGGCCAAGTCGGCTGTGCCTGTGGCAAGGTCCAAAATGTCTGCGGGATGATGTTTGGCAACTTCCTTGGCTGCTTTGCGTCGCCACACTTTGTCTATATTAAATGAGAGCAAATGATTGAGCGCATCATATTTCGGCGAGATGCGGTCGAACATGGCGGCGATGGGGGAGACGCTCATTTCAGGTAAGGGCTTAGCTTTTCAACGATTTGGATAGGTGTGATGCCGTTCATGCAGGCATGGTCGCCACGCATGCAAGGCTTGTTGCCGTATACCGAACACGGGCGGCAAGGTAAATCCAATTGGACGCAATCGTTTGGATTTTGGTTCCAACCCAGGAATCCGGCATATGGATGCGTGCCGCCCCAAATGGAGACAACGCGCGTCCTGACCAAGGAGGCAAGGTGCATGTTGGCCGAGTCCATGCTGAGCATGACATCGAGTTGGCCCATCAGGGCAAGCTCGCCCTTCAGGCCTTGCTGGCTCTTGGCAGGCTTCACATGCTCATATTTCGAACAAAGATGTTCAATTTGTCGGTCTTCCTCTGCTCCGCCGCCAAAGAGGAATAGGGTAGTGTTTGTCCTCTCGTTCAAGACCTTGATGACCAGCTCCATCTTCTCCAATGGATACACCTTGGCTTCGTGTTTCGCAAAGGGCGCAATGCCAATCCAGGTTTCATTGTCTGCTTTTTGCGTCTCGCAAAAAACCGAATAGTCGAGTTTCGTGAATTGCGGCTTCACAGGGAATCCTAATTGTTCCAACACCTTGGCGTATCGCTCAAACGAGGTATCTTGCTGGACGAATACCTTGTTCTTCTGTCGGGTCAAAGCCTTTTTGCCTTTGCGTCCTTTGTCGATCTTTGCCACCTTCTTGCGTCGCAGACAGCCTTCGGCGCGCAACCACCAGGTACGTAGCACGTCATGGAAGTCGGCGATATAATCGAAGTCGGTCAAATGGGCATCGCGCCATAGTCGGCAGAGCCCTAACAACCCTTTGTGTCTCCCTATCAAGTCGGCGGCGATGAAATGCACATTTTGGGGCATCTGCTCAAACAACGGCCTCGCTATCTCCCGGCTGAGCATGGTAATCTCCAACTCGGGATATTGCATGGCCAAGTCGTGGACAATGGGCACGCTCATGGCGATGTCGCCCAAGGCGGAGAACCGTATGACGAGTAACTTTTTCATTTTTGCCCGTAGAGCACTGGGTTCAACGCGGGGTCGTTATACATCTTCATCTGCTTGTAGACCTTCATCACTTTCTCGCCGCGTTTGTAGGCCTCTAATAGTTGGGCAATGGCGGTGCCGAGGTCTTTGTTCTGTTCCAACAAGACGTTCAACTTCGCTTGACATTTGGCCTTGTGGGTTTCGTCGACGTCGGCACGTTCCACCTCGGCCTTCATGTGGTAGATCTTCAACTGCAAGATGGACAGGCGGTCGATGGCCCATGCGGGACTCTCCGTGTTGAGTGTAGCCGTGGGTTGAGGTTTTACTTGGTGGAAGAGTTGCCAGTAGTATTCATCAATCATCTCCACGAGGTCGGTGCGATCCTGGTTCGATTTGTCGATGCGGCGTTTTAAGGCAAGAGCTGCCGTTGGTTCGATGTTCGGGTCGCGGATGAGGTCTTCCAAGTGCCATTGTACCGTATCAATCCACGCCTTGTTGTAAAGGTACCATTCGATGGTCTTCTCATCGTAAGGGTTCTCACAAGGGTGGTTCACGTCGTCGAACTTGTGGTAGTCGGCGATGGCTTTGTTGAAGATGTCGAGAAACTGTGTCGTGCTGGTCATGTAAGGGAGCTTTGGTATAGTAAAAACGCTCCGCCAGCGCGTTTTATTGCCAACGGAGCGTTTAAGGTGTTGCCTTAGTGCAGTTTCGCCAAGGCGGCTTTGATGCGTTTCACGGCCTCGATGAGTTTGTCTTCGCTGGTGGCGTATGACAAGCGGATGCAGTCGTCGTTGCCGAAGGCGTTACCAGCCACGCAAGCCACATGGGCGTTGTAGAGCAGCCACATGCAGAGGTCGTCACTGCCCTTGATGACGGTCTCACCGTCGGTCTTGCCGTAGAACGACTTCATCTCGGGGAAGACGTAGAAGGCACCGGCAGGGGTGTTGCACTTCACGCCTGGAATCTCGTTCAGCAGCTTCACGAAGGTGTCGCGACGGTGACGGAAGGCAGCCAGCATGTCTTGAATCTCTTTCGAGTTCTCGGGGCTGAGCTCCATGGCTTTGGCAGCAGCGGCTTGTGCGATGGTGCAAATACCAGAGGTGATTTGGCCTTG
>DBXU01000063.1:0-4858 GCA_002310075.1 Bacteroidales bacterium UBA1204
TTCTCCAACTACCTCAACCACCCCGAACGCGTCGACGTCGACTGGCAGAACATGCTTGTGCTGAAGGTCAACGACTGGCTCAACGCCAACATCGCCACCCATCTCATCTACGATTACGACATACCGTTCTATGATGAAGCTGGCGTGAAAATCGAAGGTTCAAAGGTCCAGTTCAAGGAAGTGCTGGCCATCGGTTTCATGGTCAACCTGAAATAAGCATGAAAAGAATCGGCATCCTGTCCGACACCCATTGCACCCTCATCCCGCAGCTCTTCGACTTTTTCAAGGATGTCGATGAATTGTGGCATGCAGGCGACATTGGCAATATCGAAACTGCCGACGCCTTGGCGGCATTCAAGCCTTTGCGGGCCGTACATGGTAACGTCGACGACCATACCGTACGTTTGCAGTATCCCGAGGACCTGTTTTTTCAGGTGGAAGATGCCCATGTTTACATGACACATATCGGCGGCTATCCAGGGCATTATATGCCCGAAGTACGTCATATCCTGCAAGAACGGAAGCCCGACCTTTTCGTTTGTGGTCATTCCCATATCTTAAAGGTGATGTACGACAAAAAACTCGACCTGCTCCACATCAACCCGGGAGCATCGGGTCATTCGGGACCGCACAAACAAATCACATTCATCCGCATGGTTGTTGACGGCAAAACCTTCAAGGATTTGGAAATCTTCGAGCTAGACCGTCACAAAGCCATCTGAAACGAAAAGGCCGACTCTGAAGAGCCGGCCTTTTCGTTTTTCATTTCAATTGAGGAATCAACGGATACGATCCATCGACCTAACTTTCTTGATATCCTTCTTCATCCCCATTGCAGCTGCAACCGACAGCAACAAGGCAGCAAGCGGAAGGAAAGCACCTGCTTTGAAAGTAGGCGTTGCCCCGATGGGCGTTCCAATCACGCGAATGTAATAGGCAAACACCACAGCGATCCAGGCCACGATAATAACAATGTTGATGCGAGCCACCTTATACAGGTTGACAAACTGATGCAACTTAACAGCACGAAACAGGCCTATCGCCAGATAAAGACCCAAAAACACTGCAGTGATAGTCAAAATCAACACGGGAAGACTGAACAAATCCTTGTATGGCGTCTCCCCATCAGGAAGCATGGATTCTACACCAAACACATTGAAACGGAAGATGTCGGTCTCTCCAAAATAGGTTGCCAACGGGAAAAAGAACAACAAGGCAAACAATACGGCCGACAAGAAGAAGAATACAGATTGCAATCTTTGTGACATAGTAGTACTTTTTAAAAACCTGCCGCAAAGATACAATTTTACTTCAAAACCAAAACATAGGTAGTTTTTTTGGGCACTAATGTCATGAATAACAAGGAAAAATAATGCTTTTATTTGTAAAACACTTGGTGGAATAAAAAAAATTCATATCTTTGCACCGCTTTTACCAATCAACCAGAACTATTCTAGTAAAAGGTTTCCTATAAATTTATTGTCTCACGATTCGTATTCCGTTCGGAATAATCAGATCAATCTTTTAATCTATGTATAACATTTTTGAACTTAATGAGAAATCATTAGAAGACCTCAAACTCATTGCCATTGAAATGGGAATTGATGATGAGAACAAGGACAGAACCCAGTTGGTTTATGACATCATCGACCATCAAGTGGACCACCCTGACATCAAGAAAACTCCCAACACTGCAGCCAAAGCAAAAAAGACCAAGAACCAGAAAAACGAAAAAGCTGCCAAGGAAGACCGACCCGTCGCAGAACAAAAAGACAAAAACAAAGCTGACGACAATCAGCCAAAAAACGATATCACAACCGAAAATAACCAACCAGAATCGCTTGCCAAACGCGGCAAACGTCCAAGAATCAACAAAAACCAAGAATCAGCAACCGTCGAAAGCCCTGTTGAACCTGTCATTGACGCAATGCCGCTTGTCAACGAAGTGACCAAGGCGGAAACGAACAGCCAGCCGACTCCCAAGGAAGAAACCGTGCCCCAAACCGATCAACACGACAAAGGTGGCGAAGAGAAAAAACGTCAAGGCAACGAAAAATACGAAAACCGCAAAAAACGGAAACGCAACAACGAAACCGTTAACGACACTCCGGCAGAAAAAGAGTCCAACGCCGAATCATCGACAGTTTCTGAAGAAAACCATGTCGAAGAAAGACCTTTCAAGGAGAGACGCGACAGAAACGAACGAAACGACAAAAACGAAAAGCATGAAAAAAGCAGAGACGAAATCCTCAGTCTCTTTGACGCAACCGTTCAAGCCGAGGGCGTACTCGAAATCATGCCGGAAGGGTTCGGATTTCTCCGCTCTTCCGATTACAATTACCTCTCCTCCCCTGACGACATCTACGTTTCACAGTCTCAAATCAAATTATTAGGATTAAAGACTGGCGACACCATTTTAGGCGCCATCAGGCCTCCCAAGATTGGCGAAAAATTCTTCCCTCTCGTCAAAGTCGACTACATCAACGGACGTAAGCCCGAAGAAGTACGCGACCGCATACCCTTCGACTTCCTCACCCCATTGTTCCCCAATGAAAAATTCAACATCACAGGGCACAAAGGCTGCACCATCTCGACCCGTATCATGGACCTCTTCGCCCCCATCGGCAAGGGCCAGCGCGGTTTGATTGTTGCACAACCCAAGACAGGTAAGACCGTCCTGTTGAAAGACGTTGCCAACGCCATCGCCGCCAACCATCCCGAAGTTTACCTCATCATCCTACTCATCGACGAGCGTCCCGAGGAAGTCACCGACATGCAACGCAGCGTCAACGCGGAAGTCATCGCCTCCACCTTCGACGAGCCTGCTTCTAAGCATGTTCAAATCGCTAATATCGTCCTAGAAAAAGCCAAACGTCTCACCGAATGTGGACATGACGTGGTTATCCTTCTTGACTCTATCACCCGTCTGGCTCGCGCCTACAACACTGTGTCGCCCGCCTCTGGCAAGGTGCTCACTGGCGGTGTGGAAGCCAACGCTTTGCAGAAACCGAAACGCTTCTTCGGTGCTGCCCGTAAGATCGAAAACGGCGGATCGCTCACCATCTTAGCCACCGCCCTCATCGACACTGGCTCCAAGATGGACGAAGTCATCTTCGAAGAATTCAAGGGCACCGGTAACATGGAGCTGCAACTCGACCGCCGTCTGTCGAATAAGCGCATCTTCCCGTCCATCGACATCGTGGCATCGGGTACGCGCCGCGACGACCTCCTCGTTGACGAACGCACCTTGGCACGCGTTTGGGCATTGCGCAACCACTTCGCCGACATGACGCCCGTTGAAGCCATGGAATTCCTGAAAGACAGAGTAGCCAAGACCATCAACAACGAAGAATTCTTGATGAGCCTCGACAAATAATCAATTCAAATGAAAAAGTGGTGCGGTTTTTGCTGGACCACTTTTTTGTTTTTATAACAGACCCATGAGGAAAGTCTTAATCCTTTTTACCACCATACTGCTGGTCTTGCAACTGCAAGCACAAGATGTCGAACTGCTCGCTCGCATCAAAGCCACCAACGGTAAAATAGAATCATTTGTAGCCGACCTGTCGAACACTTCAGGGAAAGCGTCAAAAACCACCACACAAAACGGGAAGCTCTATTTTGTGTCGCCTAAAGAATTCGCTGCGCACTTTACCACGGGGAAACACATGATCGTCAACGAGAAAAGCCTCAAGATGAACATCGGCGTCTTTAACGGCACCTTCAAGATCAAAGATGGAGGCATGATGCAATCGCTGAGCAACATTTTCCTTTATGGATTCCAAGGCCGCATCCAAGACTTAGCCAAAGAAAACGATTACAGCCTGAGCACCAGGACCGACGCCAACTACCATATCGTTACAGGCACAACCAATAGAAAAATGCTGATTGGAATCGGCTACAAAACCGTAATATTCAAATACCATACCGACAACTTGCTTCTCAAGGAGATCTCGCTAATCAGTTATAGCGGCAATGTGGACACCTACACCATCTCGAATGTCAAGTATAACGTGCCCGTAGACAAAAAAACGTTCCAGTTTTAGGCATACAGGGCCTTCAAGTCATCGGTCGTAAGGCCATTGAAGTCGCCCGAACTCATAAAAGCGCCAATGACATTGTGTTGTTGGCCCATTTGCAATAAGGCAACAAGCTCTGCCTTATTGTGGACAACCTTCAAATCAGGACGGCCAAAGCCTTCCATAATTCGTTCATCAGGCATCAACTCCAGCTTCTTAATGGCCACGGCATGCGGGTCATAGAAGACGATGGCGGTGTCGGCAAGTTTCAAGGCATCATGGTAATGATTGATGAAGACCTCGCTGAGGCTGCTGTAGGTATGTAGCTCAAAGACCGCAATCAGATGTTTTTTAGGGAACTGCTCGCGCAGAGCCTTCACGCTAGCATTCACCTTTGAAGGCGCATGGGCGAAGTCGCGGAAGATGAAGTTATCACCATTGTCGAACAGCAATTCCAAACGTCGCGCGGCGCCTTTAAAGGATGTGATTGCATCATAGAATTGAGCGTCGTTGACACCCAATTGCTGGCACACCAAGCGTGCTGCATTGATGTTTTTCATGTTATGACTGCCGAACACACCCACTTCCCTCCTACTGCCATCGGGCAACAACAACGTGGTCTTCATGCCATCGCTCTCGAAGGGATGCACGCCATAGCCAAAGGTCCGACATTGAGCACCTTGAGCAATCTTTTCAACTTCCATGTCAGTCTGGTCATAAATCAAGCATCCACCAGGCTCAATGGTGCGAACGAAGATGCGAAACTGCTCCAAATAATTGTCGAAAGTCGGAAACACGTTGACATGATCCCAACCGATGCCGCTGATGACGGCGACATG
>DBXU01000063.1:4910-8570 GCA_002310075.1 Bacteroidales bacterium UBA1204
TCGCCTTCCATGACCATGTATTTCGCTGTCTCGCTGAGGCGCACCATCACATCGAATCCCTCCAACTGCGCCCCAACCATGAAATCGGTCTCGATGCCGACTTTCTGAAGCACATGCAAAATCATGGAGGTGATGGTCGTTTTACCATGGCTACCGCCTATGACAATACGAGTCTTGTCCTTGCTCTGCTCATAGAGATACTCAGGATAAGAATACACCTTTAGTCCCAGCTCCTGTGCACGGACCAGCTCCGGATTGTCGATACGTGCATGCATTCCAAGAATAACAGCATCATACGATTTGTCAAGCTTATCAGGATACCAGCCCCATTGCGGTGGAAGAATGCCTTCGTTGGCAAGGCGCGACTTGGAAGGCTCGAAAATCTCATCATCTGAACCCGTGACTTCATAACCCTTGCGGTGTAAGGCGATGGCGAGGTTGTGCATAGCACTGCCTCCTATAGCGATAAAATGAACTTTCATAGCGTAATCGTTTTGATTGCGCAAAGATAAGTAAAAATGAACGACTTCTTTTTATCTGGATTATTTTTTCAAAACCATCAATGCAACTTCGCTCTCTTGATAAGATAACTCGTCAGCACCTGGTTGTAATCCTTATTAATATCGGCCTCCACATAGTCAATTTGATACTGATAACAGTGATGCAACAAGGCTTCCTTGCGTTCGGCCATTATTTTTTTATAGGTTTCCTGAACCTCTATGGGATTGAGTTTCAGCATATCGCCCGACTCCAAATCGACAAAACGATACGGGCGGTTCTCAAAGTCCAAATTCTGTTCCAAATTGCTATCGAAGACATGGAACAGGATGACCTCGTGTTTGTTATATTTCAAATGTTCCAACGCCTCGAACATTGGCTGATAGTCATCAAGACCGTCGAGCATGTCGGTGAATATCACCACGAGACTGCGACGATGCGTCATCTCTGCAATTTGGTGCAAGCATTGTGGTGTCGAGGTTGTCTTGCGATTATTCTTGTCATAGGCGTCAATAAGTTTTTCCAACTCGCTATAAATCAACTTATTGTGCACGTTTGACGACTTAGCTGGCTCGTGAAACGCTATTGTCTCGTCAAACAGGTCCAAGCCTACAGCATCGCGTTGACGTCGCATCAGTTCCATCAGCGAGGCGGCTGCATAGATAGAGAAAAAAAGCTTGTTGGGATGCTCGAAGTCAATCTTCTGCCTCACAGGGAAACACATGCTTGAGCTTTGGTCGATGACCAACTGGCAACGCAGGTTGGTTTCCTCCTCGTAGCGTTTCACGAAGAGTTTCTCTGTACGGCCATACAACTTCCAATCGATATGGCGAATGGGTTCGCCTGTATTGTACAAGCGATGTTCGGCAAACTCAACAGAAAAACCGTGGAAGGGACTCTTATGTAAACCAGTGATGAATCCCTCCACGATTTGACGTGCCAAGAACTCCAAGCTGCCGAATTGCGTCAGCCGGTTCCTATCGATCGAAAAGTCCAATTAGAACAGCTTTTCCAGTTTCTCCACAAACACTTTCTTGGGAGCAGCACCGACATTTTTGTCGACAGGTTGTCCGCCCTTGAAGAAAAGGACCGTGGGGATGTTCATGATGCCAAACTTGGCGGCGGTGTCGGGGCATTCCTCAACATCGCATTTAACGGCAATCATCTTGCCCGCATATTCTTCAGAGATTTCGTCTACAATAGGTTCAACCTTCTTGCAAGGACCGCACCAAGTAGCGCCAAAGTCCACCATCACAGGAAGTTCAGATTTAAGGACGACTTCTTCAAAACGGTCGTCAGTCATTTGGATTACTGCCATAGTCTTATTGTTTAGAATGAATAATTTACTCGGTTATTGTTTAAAGCGTGCAAAGATAATAATATTTTCCAACATCGCTATTTCAAGTCAAATTCAACAAAGCTCATCTTCTCCAACAGGGGAAGTAACTCTTGAGCGTTGACAGTGCCTCTATAAGGCGTCAGGTTGCATGACTTCTTGTTGATAGGGTCGTACAAATGGATTTTATAATTCTGTTTTCCAGGATTTGCTTTCATGGTCTTGACAAACTCATTCATATCGGACTCGTTCATCTCTGATACATTCAGTTTGAGATAAACCGTCTTGGAGGTAGTCTCCAACAAAGAATCCAACAATCGTGCCTCGGTAAACCTCACCTCAAGCGTTTGTGGCATCAGGTTCGGGTCTTGCCCCGCCCTCGGGTAAGGCTTGTCCAAAGTTCCATTAAGCAACACAAAAGAATTGACCGTCAACAGATTTCTGCAATTCAAATAATTCTCTCTGAACAAGCTGAATTGCAAGGCGCCGCTCTGATCCTCAATGGTAAACCTACCATAGGGATTACCATTTTTGGCCGTATATTCCTCTGCTTTGGTGATTTGTCCACCCAGATGGACGGCGCGTCGTACGTTTTTCTCAGGATCGTTCATGGCTGCTTTCAACGTCTCTACATTACAATTGGCGAAGTAGCGCAACGGCAGATGATATACCTCCATGGGATGTGAGGAGATATAGAATCCCAAAGCCTCTTTTTCCATTTCCAATTCCTTCATCTTCGACCAAGGTTCACAAACGGGCAAGGGCATGGTAAAGGTCTCCTCCGTTTCGTCACCATCAAATCCAAAGAGATCCATCTGTGACGAGTTTTTGCGCTCGTTGAAAGAAGCTACCATACGCATGGCTTTCTCAGAGAATGAAGAGGTTTCGTTGGGCGCGATAAAGAACAACATGGCGCGATGGAAACCCTTGAAGCTATCGAAACAACCAGCCATTCCCATGCTCTCCAAGGCTCTAACGTTAAGACCTTTATCCGCAACTCGCATCACAAAGTCGCCAAAGTCCTTGAACTTACCATTTGCCTCACGTTCGGCCACGATGCCGGCAACAGCCGCTTCGCCCACATTCTTGATGCCACCCATGCCATAACGAATTTCCCCTTTCTCGTTGACGGAGAACTCGTATTCCGACTCGTTGACATCAGGACCCAAGACGTCAATCTTCATGCGTTTGCATTCCTCTGTCATGAAGTTCACCTGCTTGATGTCACCCAACTCATTGTTGAGCACAGCAGCCATGAACTCTGCCGGATAGTGCGCCTTGAGATAGGCCGTCTGGTAAGAAACCCAGCTGTAGCAAGCCGCATGTGACTTGTTGAAGGCGTAAGAAGCAAACTTCTTCCATTCCTCCCAAATCTTCTCCAGACGTTTCTTCACCTCTTCCTCAGGCAAGTTCTCAGTCTTCGTCAGTTTGGCCACACCTTGTTTCATAAACTTCTCGTACAACTCCTCCATCTTGGCCAGTTGCTTCTTACCCATTGCCTTACGCAGCGTGTCGGACTCACCACGGGTAAAATCGGCCAACTCACGCGAGAGCAACATCACCTGCTCCTGATAGACACAGATGCCGTAGGTGTCCTTCAGGTACTTCTCCATGCAGTCGAAGTCGTACTTGATCTCCTGTCGGCCTTGCTTACGGGCGATGAAGTCGGGGATGTTGTCCATCGGGCCGGGACGATAGAGGGCGTTCATAGCGATGATGTCGCCGATGACCGAAGGCTGCAACTCACGCAGATATTTCTGCATGCCGGGCGATTCGAACTGGAACGTGCCGATGGTGTTTCCTGCCGAGTATAACTTATAGGTTTC
>DBXU01000146.1:0-850 GCA_002310075.1 Bacteroidales bacterium UBA1204
TTCGGTGTGAATGGCTCCACCCGTCCCTCGGTTACCCCGTGGATGTCGTATGTCTGGTCCAATGACAAGTTGACCTTCAATGCCTATCTTAATGGCGGCTATTCCATCTGGAAGGGTAATGGCGCAATAGATCAAAATCTGTTTGGCGACAACCATATCCTTGCCAACCACGAAATCGATTCTTCGATATACCAGAGCAACAGTTACAATACGGGTGGCTATTTCAGCCTTGATTATGAAATTGATACGGCCAATAGCCTGAATGTCTGGGTGAGCGGATGGCCTGACTGGAGCAGTAGCGAGAGCAATAGGTATTCCTTTAGGGAGGAGTTCTTGGATGCCAACGGCATTCCTTTTGCCACACCTTCGTTGGTAGACTATGGTACCCATTCCACCTCTGACAACAATAGTTTCTTTGTTAATGGCGGCCTGTATTATCAGCATAAGTTTGACAACAACGGGCATAACCTTTCCGTGAGTGCCAATGCCATGAGCTGGGGCTTTAAAGGCTCAGGTTTGGTCGATCGCCGCTTCACCCTTCCTGTTGAATACCGTAGGGCCATCAATTCCACCCAGTCCAGACGTAGCACGGGCGGTGAAGTGGAAGTGGTTTACAACCGTCCCTATTCTGAAAACGGCGAGATCTCGGTAGGATGGAACACGGGCTACAGCCCTGAAAAGGTGCTTAGTGTCAACGACACCTTGGTGGGTGAAGACAACTGGGTGAACGATGCTTTCCGTACCTACGATGCTACATTCACTACCCTGACCAACGATGCTTTCATCACCGTCCAGCATAAGTTTGGTAACTTCACCGTGAAGCCAGGCATCCGTTTCTGCCATGAGCTGG
>DBXU01000146.1:885-3621 GCA_002310075.1 Bacteroidales bacterium UBA1204
AGGCCTTCACTGCATCTGTCCTATAGAACTGAGTCGATGCACAACTTCAATTTGAGCTATACACGCCGTATTGCCGCTCCCGATGCGAATTCGCTGAGCAGCTTCCCCCTCTACGATGAGGACGAGTTCAGTACGGGCAACCCCAACCTAGACCGTGTTTATACCAATTCGGTTGAGGCAGGTTGGACCAAGTATTTCATGAATTTCGGATCGGTGGGCTTGTCCGCCTACTATCGTGGCAAGTCGAACGAGGTCAGCACGATACAAATGTCCGTCTATCATCCTTTATATGGCCGTGTAGTGCCTTACAGCTATCCCGTCAACGTGGGCAAGACCCAACAGCTGGGCATTTCCTGCAACATGATGTACCGCCCGAGCGGCTTCTTCAACTTGCGTTTCTCTGCCAACCTCTACAATTCGGATATTGAAACGGTGTTTGGCGGACAGGAGTACAAGTTTAATGACTGGGCCTATGCTTTCAGCTTGAATCTCTGGACGAAGTTGTGGAACAGGCTGGAGGTGACGGCTTCGAGTTACTACAGTTCGCCTACGCCTTCTCTCTTTTACGAGTGGGGTTCCCGTTTCGGTGTCAACGCCGGCCTCAAGGCTGATTTCTTCGACCGTAAGATGTCGGTCTTTGTCAACGCCAACGATATTTTCAATACCAACCGATGGGGCGAGAGCAACTACAGCCCATACGTGGAATCCATTTCCAGCTCCAAATACAACAGCCGTAGCGTCTCAGTCGGTGTGACCTTCCGCTTCGGCAAGATGGAACTCGAGCAGCACGCCCGCCAAGGCGGCGACGACTCGCAGAGTGCCCCGCAGGGGATGGGGGGGATGTAATTTAGTCGATGACCAGCTTTTGCGTTCTAATCCCGTTTTTGGTTTCAAGACGCAAAATATAGACGCCTGGTGCAATCCCACTTGTAGAGACGCGATTCGTCGCGTCTCTTTTCATAATCACACGCCCAGTCAGATCAATCACTTGTAGTGACGAAAGGTCTTGTGCCTCCATGACCAAATGGATTTCCCCATTTGCATAATACGCAAAGGTCCCTGAGCCTGTCGAAGGGTCATCTTCCTCGATGCCATAATGTGGGTCAAACACCAGTTTGAAGCGTGAGGTGTAGTTGTTGGTATTGGCAGAGAAAGTGTAATCGGGTGTGGCTAGCAGGTCGATATTGCCCCCTGTGATGTTGTCGATGAGATGCAGATAAGGAAGGCTTAAATCCTTGAGTTCAAAGTGAAGGGTGTAGGTGCCGTTTTCTTCGACTCTGAATTTAAGCGGTTGCATGTTAGTACTATCGATGCTGAGAATGGCCAAATCCTTGTTTTCTTTGGTAAAAAAGACCTGAGGTGCGCCCTCAAATAAGGCAATTTTACCCAAATCATCACCATCGTTGAAACTGAGGATGGCGTTGTCTAAAACCAAATCCTGTGCACTTGATTTGGCGGCAGTTATTTCGATATACCCATGTTGTTCTGAAGGCTCTAGCATTTCATGGCGGAATGCGACAGTCTCGTTTGCTTCTTTGGCATTGACAATGAGGCCCGTGCAAGGCTTAATGGGCGTGTGTGATGAAAGGGCAATAGCCATAAGAGAGTTGCTGTCCTCATTCAGAATGTAATAGCTTCTGTCTACTAATGCGTTGCAAGGCAATGGGTTACCAATGAAATTGCAACCGGCCATGTCGCCATGGGCAGAATAATAGGATAAGCCGACTTCGATTGGTTCGGCACTCCCGTTGACAGTTCCATTGAACTGTAATACGGTGTCTAAAGCATTGGTATACAAGTAACTGCTTCCGTATTGTATGGTGAAAGGAGCATTCTTGAAGTCTACCCACTGGTTGCTAGAAGCATTATAAGCATACAATGCGTAGCCGTTTTCGTTTTCCGTGAGAAAACCGTTTTCTATCGAAGGCACTACATCTTCCATGATGGGAGAGGCGATGAGATTCCAGGCATGGGAGTCAGCATCGTAGGCCTTAATTCTCTTCTGCACTATGGCAGGAAAAGAATTGCCATATACTAATTGTGCGCCATCCTCAAGGGTGATGTTGCCTTCGCCCCAGTTGATGGTGTCGTTAACAGTGAGTGTCTTGCCTTCTTGGAGAGCAAGGTTGTTTCCGATTCTACTACTGATAAGACGATCAATGGTTACGTCTTCGTCCATGATGATATCTGCGTATGTCGTTGTGATGAAAACAAAGGAATAAAGGCTGTCCCCTGTAGTGGGGATATAGCCACCATCCCAGTTGTCGGGGTTGGACCATAATGCATTGCTTCCTTCACCTGTAAAGGTGTAAACTTTGGCTTCGAATTGTGCGTATGCGGAGGACATGGTCATGGAAAGCGTGACTATAAACAGAAAGCGGCGAAAGATGTTAAGCATTGTATTTTCCATTTTTGTTGTCGTTTTATTCGGATACCAGGGTGTTTTGAGACCTCAAAAATAGAGAAAATCGTCAAACCATTTCGTAAAAGGCTGGGATTTCGCCACAAAAATGCCAATTTTTCGCCACAAATACGCGAATTTCGCCACATTCGGCCTGTATTCGGCACATTTTTCCCGCGGTGTGATGTGATGCAGTACTTTTGCATCGTTTTTAAACCGAAAACGAGTTTTAATTTTAATTGGAAACAAAATGAAAATCATTGGAACTGGAAGCGCGTTGCCGTCCCTCACCGTCACCAACGACGACTTGGCGACTTTCTTGGACACCAACGACA
>DBXU01000146.1:3681-14438 GCA_002310075.1 Bacteroidales bacterium UBA1204
GCCACAAAGGCCATCAACGCCTCGGGTTTGCGTCCCGACCAGATAGACTTTCTCTTGGTCTCGAATGTGGCTAACCGTCACATCACCCCAGGATTGAGTTGCATCGTGCAAAAACGTATCGGTCTCAGTTGCGCCGGCCTCGACATCAATGTGGCTTGCGCTGGTTTTGTCAATGCGTTGATGCTCGCCGATGGCATGATGAAAGCCGGTCATGCGAAGAACATATTAATATTGTGTGCTGAAGAGCCTACCAAATACTGCAACTGGCACGAGCGTGACTGCAGCGTGCTTTTTGGCGACGGTGCAGGTGCCGTGGTGCTGACCGCTGGCAACGCCTTCAAAGACGTGAAGCTCACCATGATCAGCGACCGCGATGTGCTTTACTATGAGCGTGGCATGGAAACGACGCCTTTCGAACAGCACTATGTGAAAGGTCAACCCTTGGTGATGAAAGGCAAAGAGCTGTTCAAGACTGCCGTCACCGAATCGGCCAAAGACATCCAGAATGTGCTTGACTACAACCATTTGACCCATGAGGATATCACTTGGTTCATGCTTCATCAGGCCAACAAACGCATCATTGAAGGCATTCGTCACATTATCGGAGGTCCCGAGGAGAAGTATCCAACCGTCATCGAGAAGTACGGCAACACTTCATCAGCCAGTATCCCGATTATGCTTGACGAGATGCTGAAGGCAGGTAAGATCAAAGAAGGCGACAAGATCATCATGAGTGCCTTTGGCGCTGGCTTTGTGTCTGCCGCCTGCCTTTGGGAATGGGAGTTTTAAGAGTTTAGAGTTTAAAGTTTAGAGTTTAGAGAAAATGGAAAACAAGAATAGAAGAGTAGTTATTACAGGCATGGGCGCCGTTTCGCCGATTGGCAATGACCTGCCGACCATTTGGGATAATTTGATGAAGGGCTATTGCGGTATCGACTTCATCAAATCGTTCGATGCCACCGACCTTCCCGTGAAGATTGCTGCCGAGCTGAAGGACTTTGATCCTGAAGCATGTGGCGTCGACAAGGGTTTCGTCAAACGCAACGACCGTTTTGCTGTCTACGCAATGGCTGCAGCCTATCAAGCCATGAAAGGCAATGAAGACTTGCAACTGTCACCCGACCGTCTGGGCGTATATATCGGATCGGGCATCGGCGGCTTCGACACCATCTTGCGTGAGATCACGAAGTACAATACTGAAGGTGCTCGTTGGATTTCCCCACTCATGATCCCCACCATGATTGGCAACATGGCCACCGGAAGTGTCGCCATTCGCTATAATGCTCAAGGCCCGACCTTGCCTATTGTCACGGCCTGCGCTACAGGTACTCATTCCATCGGAGAGGCTTATCGTGCCATTAAGCACGGCTATGCCGACGCCATCATCTCAGGTGGCTCCGAGGCGGGCATCAACCCGATCTCCATCGCTGGTTTTGCTAACTGCAAGGCATTGACGCGTACAGAAGACCCCAAGTATGCCTCTTTGCCCTTCAATAAAAACCGTGGCGGCTTCGTCATCGCTGAAGGTTCGGGCGTCGTTCTTCTTGAGGAATACGAACATGCCAAACAGCGTGGCGCGACCATCTATGCTGAGGTTTGTGGCTATGGCAATAGCTGTGACGCTTACCACAGCACGGCTCCGCGTCCCGATGGTACCACCCAAAGCTTGGCCATCAAGCAAGCGCTTGAGGAAGCCCAATATAAGGCTGGCGAGTCATTGTATATCAACGCACACGGCACTGGCACTCCCATGAACGACAGCGGTGAGACTCACGCTATCAAGATTGCCATGGGTGAGGAAGAAGCCCGTAAGGCTCATATCAGCTCTACGAAATCTGAAATGGGTCACGCACTTGGTGCTGCTGGCGCTATCGAACTGGTCATCAGCGTGATGGCTCTGAATAACGGCATCGTTCCTCCAACCATCAACTTGGACGAGCCTGATCCGGACTGCGACCTCGACTACACGCCCAACAAACCCCTCAAGGTGGATTTGGACATCGCCATCTCCAACTCCTTGGGCTTTGGCGGTCACAATGCTTGCGTTGCCATTCGTAAAATCAAATAATCAATTATAAACAACATAAAATGAACAGAGACGAAATCAAACAGTATCTCCCGCACCGCGAGCCTATGCTCCTGGTCGACGAGATGACCCTCGACGAAAACCATGTCGCTCATTCCAAGTACCATGTGACGGGCGAGGAGTTCTTCCTGAAAGGCCATTTCCCTGGCGAACCCGTTGTGCCTGGCGTTATCCTTTGTGAGATCATGGCACAGTCGTGCGCCCTGCTGATGAAGGATGACCTCATCGGCAAACTGACCTTCTATACTGGTATCGACAAGGTACGTTTCAAGAACAGCGTCAAGCCTGGCGACACCGTCGAGGTGGAAGCCACATTGACCTATCACCGTGCCAACATTTACATTTGTTCTGCTACGCTTAGCGTAGGTGGAAAGATGTGCGTTAAAGGCGAACTTTCTTTCGCTTTGTTGCCAGATACGAGAAAATAATTGTAATTTTGTGCGTTATGGCTACGATACAAGACAAGGCGAGGGCATTAGTCGCTACCAAGCTGAACATTAGCGAGAGCGAAATTACGCCAGAGAAGAACTTCTTCAACGATTTGGGTGCCGATTCGTTGGATTTCGTCGAGCTTTCTATGATTCTTGAACACGAATTCAACGTGAAGTTTACTGAAGACGACACGGCCCAAGTGAAGACCGTCGGCGACTTGTATGAACTGATTGAAAGATATACGAAGAAAACCAAATAACAGAAAAATCATGGGATTATTAGAAAATAAAGTGGCTCTGATTACAGGAGCCGGTCGTGGCATCGGCAAGGCCATCGCCTTGCGTTTTGCCCAAGAAGGTTGCAACATCGCCTTCACCGATATCGCATTGAACGAAGTTGTCATGGAAACGGAAAAGGAACTGCAAGCACTTGGTATCAAGGCCAAGGCTTATGCTTCTAATGCAGCTAACTTTGAGGAGACGCACCAAGTCGTCGATGAAATCGTCAAGGACTTCGGTCGTATCGACATCCTCGTCAACAATGCTGGTATCACCAAGGATACAGCTTTGAAGCGCATGACCGAGGAACAATGGGATGCCGTCATCAACGTGAACCTCAAGTCGGTGTTCAACTTCACCAAGGCCGTGCAGCCCGTCATGTGGAAGCAGGCTGGTGGTAGCGTTATCAACATGAGTTCCGTGGTGGGCGTTTCAGGTAATGCCAACCAATGCAACTACAGCGCTTCGAAGGCTGGTATCATCGGCTTCACCAAGAGTGCTGCCAAGGAGATGGGCGTGCGCAACATTCGCCACAACGCCATCGCTCCTGGTTTCATCATCACGGCCATGACCAACGCCCTTCCTGAGGATGTCCGCAAGGCTTGGGAAAGCCTTATCCCGCTTCGTCGCGGCGGTACGCCTGAAGATGTGGCCAATGTAGCCCTCTTCCTCGCCTCCGACCTCAGCTCGTATGTTACGGGTCAGGTCATCCACTGCTGTGGCGGCATGAATTGCTAAGAAAACAAATTTTGAAAACGATTGCAGAAGAAAAGCCTCGCCGTTTGGCGGGGCTTTTCATTTATTTCTTGTTAAAGGCTTCCAAAACCTTCGAAGAATAGGTTTTGGAAACAGGGATCGATTCCAGCCCTTCGCGCTCGAAATCGATGACAAAACCATCGGCCTCGTTGTGGAGCACGCTCACTTTATTGATGTTGACGATATAGGAACGGTGGCAGCGCATCAGGCTGCTGGAATCCACACAGTTGTCAGCAATGGTCTGCATCTTGCAGCGCAACATATAACTGGCAATGGTGCCACTGCGCTGGTAAAACACATTGATGTAGTTGTCCTCCGCCTTAATATAAAACAGGTTGTCAAGCTTGACTGACAGCTTTAGGTTGCCATTGTTGTCCATCAGGTTGATGATCTCGGTGTGCTCGGGCATTACCTCATTGTCTGATTCCACAGTGTCGCTCTTGGTGAGCATCAGACGTTGTTGCGCGTCTTTAAGCAAAATGACTAGGTCGGTGACCGTATAGGGTACGCCCAAGGCAACTAGGGTGATGAGGAAGCTTTTTGCCAAGATGTATGCAAAGCCATAACTCTTTCCTCCTGTAGGCTGTATCTGAAAATGGGAAAGGAGAGTGTAAAACACAGAAATCAACACGATTTCGAGGAAAAGCCACAGGATATAGAACCAAAACGGGAAATGGCGCATCTTCTTGACAAGCCATGTCATCAATGTGCGGCTGAGGGCCAAAAACAAGGTGCCAGTGCCTACAAATGCCAGTGTTGTGAAGAAATAGCTTCCCTTTCCAACTTGAAACCAAGCGGTGGCCGAGAAAGGGACATAGGCGGTCAGGAAAACGAGAGCAAACAAGGTCGAGATGATAACGTTGATTGACTGGCTGACAGGCTCTGTCAGACACTCAGGAGTTTGCGTTATCAGTCGTTTTGGGTATTTCATCGTTTTACTGGATTGGACGGCAAAGATACAAAAAAACTCTAAATATCAAATTCCTTCAAGACCTCCCAAATCAGAGAACCTTCAAAGCCTTTCTGCATAGCATAGGCAGCCAATTTGCGTTTCTTTTCGTAATCGGAGGCCGCCTTCACGGTCTTTGCTTTGGCTTTCAGAATCTCGATGAGTCGCTGGCGATATGTTTCTTCGTCGGTTTGCCCTAAAGCTTCTTCGATGATGTCTTTGTCAATGCCTTTCTGAATGAGGTGGAAACGGATTTTGTTCACACCCCAACCGCTTTGGTTGACCTTACCTCTGACGAAGCTTTTGGCAAATCTCTCATCGTTGACGAAGCGGTTATCCAAAAGATATTCTAGAATGATGTTTTTTTCTTTTTCAGCGATGTCATAGGTCTTCAGCTTATCCTTGACATCCTTGACGCAGCGTTCTTGATAGGCACAATACTTGGCCATCTTGTCCAACACTTGGTCGGGCGAGAGCGGTTTGGCAGATGTTTTCGGCATCAGCAGTCGATTTTGAGGTCGCCTTCCTTGATCCAGCCTATCTTTCTCAGTATCAGTCCGAAAATCCAAGAAAGGACTGCGGGCAGCACGAAGCATACCAATGCCATTCCGATCCACATGTTCATGCCGCCTTCAGGCATGGCCGTATAAATGCCGATAGGACCGACAAGACCGCAAGTGCCCATGCCAGAACCGATGGGTATGTTTTCCAAGTGGAAGATGCAGGTTGAGATAGGACCTGTGATGGCGGCGGTAAGCAGCACGGGAATCCAAATCCTGGGATTCTTCACGATGTTGCCCATCTGCAGCATGGAGGTGCCGAGACCTTGTGCTACTAGTCCACCCCAGCGGTTTTCTCTGAAACTCAACACGGCGAAGCCAATCATCTGGGCACAGCAGCCAGCTGTGGCGGCGCCTCCAGCGATGCCACCCAAGCCGATGGCGAGGCAGATGGCCGCCGAACTGATGGGGAGGGTAAGTACCGAGCCTATGACTACTGATACAATAATACCCATAAGGAAGGGCTGCATCTGAGTGGCGTTCTCAATGAAAGTGCCTAGGGCAGTCATCACCTTTTGTATGGGTGCACCGGCGAGGTAGGCCATCAACACGCCGCTGATAATGACTACGGCAGGGGTGACAAGGATGTCGACTTGTGTCTCTTTGTATACCATCTTGCCTAGTTCAATGGCTACAATGACGGCGACATATGCGCCCATAGGGCCACCCAGCTCGTTGCCAGCGATTCCGACAGCAATGGCGCTGAACAGCACCAAGCCCTCGCAGCCGAGTTTGTAGGCGATAGCCACGGCAATGGCGGCACCTGTAGCAGCCTTGGCATATTTGGCGATGGTCTCAAAGGCTTCAATGCCCGTCTTATCGCCCAAGGTCTGGAAGATGGTGCCGATGAGCAGCGAGGCGAACAGGCCTAGTGCCATAGCACCAAGAGCGTCGACAAAATAGGCCTTCCAGGTCATGTCGACGCCCTTGCGTTGTAAGAAAGATTTGAATTTGCTCATGTTTTGCTGTAAAGCTGCTGATAATACTCTGTTTCTTAACCGTCATTGCGGGCTTGACCCGCAATCTCCTATGCGGTTAGGTGTCTTCTTCGCGCTTAGGAGATGGCGGATGTTCCTCCGCCATGACGGTTAAAGCAGAATGGTCGTGAATCCCAGTTTTGTTTCAGCCTATCAGAACTCAATGCCTTCAATGCCGTTTTCCTTCATCAGGTCGGCGAGTTTGGTGTCGTTGTCGTCGACGGCGGCGAGGCAGTTGGTCACGATGCGGATTTGTTTGGCAGGATAGAACTCCATCAGGTCCTTGGTGGTCTCGTAGACGCAGTAATCTGTGGCAATACCGCAGATATCAATGCCTTCAAAACCCATTTCTTTTATGGTCTCGCTCAGTTTCAAGCCGCTTTTTTCATTTTGGAAGATGCTGAATTCTTCCTTCTCGGCGAGGTCGCCTTTCTGCATGTAGTGGATGTTATGGCAGTTTTGGCCGATGGTCGTTAGCACTTCCTGCAGGGCTGGGTAAACGTTCATACCTTCGGTGCCTTGCACGCAGTGAGGAGGAAACACACCGCCTTGCTCAATAAAAGAGCAGTGGTTGGCTGGGTGGGCATCCTGTGTGACGATGATCCAACCATAGTTTTTCCAAGCGCCATCATTCAGTGCTTTTGCAAGGTAATCCATGGAAGCAGGACCTTTGGCTGTTGCCAAGCTGCCAGTGGTGAAGTCGATCTGTGGGTCGACAATGATGAGCATTCTATTGGGAAGCTGGACTTCCTCGACAGTGGTTTCAGTGGCTTCTTTCTCAGCCTCTTCGTTTTTCTGGTTTTTGTTGTTGCAGCCTGCAAAAGCAAGGGCGGCGATGAGCACGATGGCTCCGAAGATGTGTTTTTTCATGATGTTGTTTATAGGTTTTAAATTGTTGCAAAGGTAGGGAAAATTATGATTTGAAAAGCTTTTTAATCCATTCTGGATGTCCAATTCTGCGCAAAGCGTTCTTCACCCAGTCGCGGTTCTCGGGTTTGTACCAGAAGAAAAAGCGTTGTTGGGCAAGTTTCTCCTCTTTGGTCTTGGCGCAAAAGACGGGTTCCAAAGTGTAAGGGTCATAGCCGGAGTAGTAGATTTCAGTTGCCAAGGTCATGGGTGTAGGGGTGAAGTCTTGCACTTGCTCCAGATGATAACCCAGTTCCTTGGTCCTCACGGCAAGGTCAGCCATGTCTTCAAGGTAACAGTCGGGATGCGAGGAGATGAAATAGGGGATGAGTTGCTGGTTGAGATGTTCCTTCTCATTGATTTGGTCGAATCTCTGTTTCAACTTCACGAACATGTCGAACTTGGGTTTGCGCATGAGCTTCAACACGGCATCGCTGGTGTGTTCGGGGGCCACTTTCAGCCGGCCACTCACATGTCGCGTGACCAATTGACGGAAGTATTCGTCATAACCCATGGCTTTGTTTTCTTCGGGAGTACTGGCATGAAGGAACAAATCGTAGCGGATGCCCGAGCCAATGGTGGCTTTTTTGACCTTCGGGTTCTGGTCCACCTCTTTGTAGATTTCGATGAGTGGATGGTGGTCGGTGTTGAGGTTCTTGCAAACGGTAGGTTGCAAGCATGTGGGACGGGCGCATTTCTCGCAGAGACGTTCGTCCTTGCCTTTCATCCGGTACATATTGGCAGAAGGACCGCCGAGGTCGCTGATATAGCCTTTGAAGTCTTCCATCTCAGTCACCTTTTCCACTTCTTTCATGATAGACTCCTTGCTTCTAGAAGCTACGAACTTGCCTTGATGTGCCGAGATGGTGCAGAAGGCACATCCGCCGAAGCATCCGCGGTGCAGGTTCACAGAATGACGAATCATCTCGTAAGCTGGGATGACACCGCGCTTGGCGTATTTGGGATGGGGCAGGCGGGTGTATGGCAAATCGAAGGAGGCATCAATTTGTTCTGTGGTAAAAGTTGGCAAAGGAGGGTTGATGATAAGCCTTTGGTTGCCGACTTCTTGGATCAGCCTTGCTGCGTGTTTCTTGTTGGATTCCTCTTCGATATGTCGAAAATTGGAAGCGTATTTCTTCTTGTCTTTCAGGCAGACCTCGTGCGACACAAGTTCGATGGTCTCGCCTTCGAAATCGGGGAGAGGTTGTTTCTTGTCTTGCAGGAAGAAGGTCTGCTTGATGTCGGTCAACTCGCTGACTCTCTTGCCGCTTTGTATGGCCTTGGCGATTTCCACCATGGTGAGTTCGCCCATGCCGTACACGCCTATGTCTGCTTTCGAGTCGACCAAGATACTGGGCTTTAAGCAGTCGTCCCAATAATCGTAGTGAGTCACACGGCGCAACGAGGCTTCGATGCCGCCAACGACAATGGGCACGTCAGGATAGAGTTGTTTGAGGATGTTACTATAGACCACCGTGGCGCGATCAGGGCGGAAGCCTGCCTCGCCGCCGGGAGTGTAGGCATCGTTGCTGCGTAAGCGCTTGTTGGCGGTGTAGTGGTTCACCATCGAGTCCATGCAACCTGCCGAAACGCCGAAATACAGCTTTGGTTTTCCGAATTTCTTGAAATCACGCAGGTCATCGCGCCAGTTAGGCTGCGGGATGAGTGCCACACGAAAGCCATTATGCTCCAAAACCCTTCCGATGACCGCTGCTCCAAACGCTGGGTGGTCGACGTAGGCATCGCCGGTGATGAACACCACGTCCACCTCATCCCAACCGCGCAGATCGGTTTCTTTTTTCGTAATGGGAAGCCAGTCGAGTAGAGTCATTGCTTAAATTTGCTGCAAAGGTAATTATTTCTTGAATTTGTTTCTTTATCTCGAAAAGAATTCCGACCTTTGCAAACTCAAAAAGCAGAACGTTTGTATTAACCAAATATTTAAAAATCAATAATTTATGAGTAAATTCAATGATATTATGAAGGAAATCGGCGACGCTTTGGTCAGCAAAAAGTTCTGGGTAGAGCTGCTGATTATGACTTTTGGCATGTTTATGACCGGTGTTTGCGTCTATTATTTCCTCGTTCCCAGTAAGCTGATTGTGGGTTCCATCTCGGGTCTTTCCATCGTGCTGACCAACATTTTCAACGGCATGGGCATCAACATTGGCCTTCCTACGATGATTACCGTCATCAACGCTATCTTGTTGATCCTTGCCTATATCCTCGTTGGTAAAGAATTTGGACTTAAAACGGTTTATTGCGCCTTGATTCTTGGTCCTATGACGAAGTTTTGTGAATGGCTTTACCCCTGGCAAAACTTCGCTACCCCCAATGATTACCTTGTGAATATGGGTGTCGCTCCCGACCAAGCCTTCTCTGTGATGGGCAACCCTTGGTTCGACTTGCTCTGCTGCGTGATCATCCTCAGCGCGGCCCAAACGCTGATGTTCTCCATCAATGCCTCAACTGGCGGCCTTGATATTTTGGCCAAGATCGTCAACAAATACTTGCACTTCGACATGGGTAAGTCGGTGAGCGTGGCTGGTGCCATCATCTGCCTTACGGCTTTCGCTATCAACCCCTTCCAGATGGTCATCATCGGCCTTATCGCCACATGGATCAACGGCATGGTGGTGAATATGTTCACGGCCAACCTCAACCAGCGTAAACGTGTTTGCATCGTCTCGAAGGACTACGACCGCATTCGCCATTACATCATCGATGAACTCCACCGCGGCTGCACCCTGTATGAAGTGATCGGTGGCTACACCAATGAAAAGTCAATTGAATTGGAATCACTGCTCACCAACGACGAGTTCTCGAAACTGATGGAATATCTTGGCAAGAACGAAATCAATGCCTTCACGACTGCCGGCAACGTCAGCGAAGTCTATGGCTTGTGGGCCAAAGACCGTCACAGAGCGAGAAAACACGCCGAGAAGCGATAATTACAAAAGTTTTCCTATTTTTGTGCCAAATTAAAAACAGCACAAAATGGAAAAGCTTTTAGACAAATTTTTGAGATACGTCTCTGTTGAGACAACCTCCGACGAGAATTCGGAATCGCAACCCAGTACCGCCAAGCAACTCAATCTTTTGGGAATGCTTCGCGATGAGTTGCAAGCTCTTGGCATCCCTGCTGAGTTGGACGAATATGGCTATGTGATGGCCACCATTCCCTCCAATGTCGACCGCGAAATACCAGCCATCGGTTTCATCGCCCATGTGGATACCTCGCCAGATGCATCGGGCGCCAATATCAGGCCACAGATCATCCCCAATTACGACGGGGGCGACATCGTTTTGAATAAGGATAAGAACATCGTGTTGCGTGTTTCAGAGTTTCCTGAGATGGCACAATACAAAGGCCAGACGATGATTACCACCGATGGTACGACGCTGCTCGGCGCTGACGATAAGGCTGGCGTGGCCGAGATCATGTATGCTGCACAGTATATGATGGAGCATCCCGACTTCAAGCATGGTGAGATTAAGATTGGCTTCACGCCCGACGAGGAGATTGGTCGTGGTGTGGTGAAGTTTGACGTGAAGAAGTTCGGTGCCAAATATGCCTACACCATGGACGGCGGCGAAATCGGCGAGCTAGAGTATGAAAACTTCAATGCTGCAGGCGCCAAGATCCACATACAAGGTAGCAACATCCATCCAGGTTATGGCAAGGACAAGATGGTCAACTCGATGCTCATCGCCATGGAACTTAACGGCATGCTGCCTGTGGAACAACGCCCGCGTTTCACCCAAGGCTATGAAGGCTTCTTCCATTTGACCGAAATCAACGGCACGGTGGAG
>DBXU01000146.1:14486-18922 GCA_002310075.1 Bacteroidales bacterium UBA1204
TTGATGACCTCAGTGGTAGAGTTCCTCAACAAAAAATATGGTGATGTGGTGAAATTGGAGTTGAAGCATCAGTACTACAATATGCGTCAAGAGGTGGAGCCACATTTCTTCATCGTGGAGCGTGCCATCAAGGCCATGGAGATGGCCAACATCAAGCCGAAAGTGCAGCCCATCCGTGGCGGTACCGATGGCGCCAACCTCTCATTCATGGGTTTGCCTTGCCCCAACATTTTCGCTGGCGGACATAACTTCCACGGTAAGTTGGAGTATGTGCCGCTTGAGAGTATGATGAAGGCTTCAGAAGTGATTCTAAACATCATCACTTTGTTTCAGGCGGGAGACTGATCTTCGGTTCGGATTTTAGGTTTTTGCAGATGTAAACGAAAACGTTCTTTGCTGGCTTGCCGCAACGTTCGATTTCAATGGTCCCAACCAACTCGATGTCTTTGAAGTACCATCGGTATGTTTTCTTTGGGTCTTTATAGTATCGGCTATCGGTGAGGAACCAATAGTTTTCTCCTAAATGGAAGCCTTCGCGCTTTTTGTTGATCCAAAGGTATTTGTGTATGTACTCGGGTTGGCCCAAGGCCATTGCCCGCATGTCGAGTGGGCGTGCCACGTAATAATCGAGATGGGCTAAAGGGAACCATTGGTTAGCCACGATGCCGTCCTCTGCTTGCATTAGGCCTTCCTCAATCTTTTCTTCGCGAAAATCGGCAAATTTTTTTCCAAGCTGTCGCCAGCCGTACATGTCCAAAGTGAAGTCATCGCGGCCCAACATCTCGGGTTCAGTGTGTTTGTCTAAAGGGATGAAACCGGTCTTGATTTCAGCCACACCAATCACTAAAGTGAGCAAAAGCACTGCAATAGCTGCCGTGATAGAATGGGGCAATCGCTCGGAATCAGTGTTTCTGTCACGTAGCCAGACGGATGTCAATAGGATGAGCAAGACGTAAGCGGGTGCATTCCAATGTGGCAGCGTGGGACGGGTAAGTGAAAAAGCCCAGAAAACCACAATCATTGGTATAGAAATGCATAGGATGAGACGTTGTACGGACTTATCAACTTGGAGGCTTTGTTTGGCTGCGACGATAACAGCAATGATGGAAAGTACGAAAATCACGGGGTTGTTATAAAAGAATTCGCCCGCCAACTCCGTTCCAAAGGTACTGAAATTAATGTCTCCGTTGCCCACACGTTCACCGTGAAAACGGAAGCTGATGAAGTCGTTTTGTATGTTCCAATACAGAATGGGGATGCAGCAAATGGCAGAAATCAGCAATGCGAGATAAAGGTATGGGTTCCGGAGCTGTTTGCGGTTGAAAAACAGGATAAAAAGCCCCATGCCAACCCAAAGGAAAATGCCTGAATACTTGGAAAGCATAGCGAGGCCAGCGAATAGTCCGAAAAGAAGTAAAAACTTAGGTTGCTGAGTACTGTGCTTGTCGAAGTATCGAAGCACCGTTTTAGAATCTGTCGGTCCTTCGACGGACTCAGTGACTTTAACCTTCAAACACTTGATAGCCATCCATGCGGCTAATAACCAGAACAGCATCAGCGGCGTGTCGGGCATGATGAAGATGCCCGTAATGACAAAGGCGTAGATGGAGGCTGTGAAGAGCAGTGCGGCATAGAGTCCAGCCCGAGCGTCCTTAATCTCTTTGCCAATGCGGAAAATGATATAAGTGTTGGCAGTCATAAAGACTACGGAAGCCAATCGAATAAATAACTCGTTGTCAAGCAATAAATTAAGACTAAACAACTGGATTGCCCAACCCACCATGGGCGGATGGTCGAAGTGGCTCCAGTCAGGATAAAGGGCATAGGTCCAATAGTAGACTTCGTCGTTGCCAAACTCCAGCCATGCGGCCAAGACAGTTCTGACAATTGTACTGATGGCCAAAAGCCAAAATAGTATCTTGTTGATATTTTGCTCTTTAATCTTCACTTGCTTTCCTCTTTTTCCTCTTTGGCTTTTTTAAAGAGATACCATATTAAGGTTGCGAAGGCAACGATGTAAACAAACCAATACAGGTAGGTTTGTGGCTTGTTGATGAAATCAAGTCGTTGGTCGACGGGCTCGGGTGTCGGATGCCTTGTCACTGGGTTGAGGTAAAAATGCTGCAATCCGTTGACGTTGATTTGCGTTCTGACGTAGTGGTCTTCAGGCTGGATGACATAATGGGCTGTTGCAACTTTTTCTTCCGTTTTTAGAACTTGCCCTTCCTGCCCGATGAATTTCACTTCCTGCATCTTATTGGCCGAAGTCTCAATGAACAGAGTGTCTCCGACCAGTTGGGCACGTTTCAGATAGGGCAAGGCATGGGCTTGCTCAACTTTTTCTGCCAGCGTCATAGGGAAGTGGAACCAGTTGTCGAACTCCACAGCATAACACAATCCTTTATCTAAGGCGTCGTAAACGTGCTCTGGGTTAAGGTCGGGGATGTTGACCATGGTGAGGTTATGGCACACCTCTTGGGCTTTGGTGATATCATGCGTGTCGTCGTCGCCGAGGGCATACACACGGTGGCCGTTGGAAAGGGCCTTGTCCCAATGCTCCAAGGCGTTGCCGTATGGGTTGAGCACTTCAAGAAGACGATAGTTGCTTAGAAAAATCATGTCATTCACTTTGTATCCCTTTGTGAATGAGGCGTGGGCAGGCATGACGAAACGGCAGCGTTCGCCCAACTTGTTGATCATGTGCTGCTTCATGTTGAGGTTCTGCATGAAAGGGAAGTCGGGCCGATACACCGATTCGGCACCGATGCAGATTTGGTGCGTTTTACGGATGAGTCCATAGCCGTGTTCATAAGCGGGAATATAGTCTTCTCTTTCTGAACCATGCGTGTTGATGCCCATGTAGTCCGAGATTCCGTAATGGTCATAGCCCAAGGCTTGATAGACACTGTCGATGGTTACTTCCTTGCTTTTGCGTCCGTTGGTGATGCCGAAAAACTTACGCGAATGACAATGGAAATGGTATTTCTTCCATTGGTCGGGGTTCATGTCTTGATAGGGATTGTATAAGTATTCGCCGCTAAAAGGCTTTGGCTCTTTGAAACTGTACGTGGGGACGGAGAGGTAGACGTACAGCACTAGTAGCAACAAGGCGATGCCTAAGCCGAGGAAGATACGTCCGACAAAAAACCAAAATCCGTGTTTTTGTTTCCCTTTGCTCATTTTGGGTTATTTTGGTGCAAAACTAAGGAAAAATCCGATGTTTTAAGGTATGGCAATCAATTTCTTTTTGGCAATCAAGCGATTGTAGCGTTCAAGCACTTCGCCGACTACATCTTCCCATGAGCGTACGATGGAATGCGAGGCTTGCACGCCTACGCGGTGCACCCGTTCTGGGTCGTGAATCAACTCGCGCAATCGCTTGGCGAAAGCATCCAAGTCGTTTGAAATCAGAAAACCATTTTCATTGTCGGCGATGATGGAGGCCGCAGTGGCAGTTTCCACCATTATGGAAGGCGTTTGCAGCGCCGCAGCTTCCTTGACGACCAAGCCGTCAGTGTCGTAAAGCGAGGGGAATAGGAATAGGTCGGCCGCTGCATAATACTGCTTGATAACTTCGCGTTCAGTGACGGTGCCCACAAAGGTGACTTGTCTATCTAGGCCTTTTTCTGTCACCATTTCTTTCATTGCGTCAGCTGCGTAGCCGTTGCCGACAAAAAACATCTTGAATGGTGTATCTTTCACTTTTTCAAGGGCTTCTATGATGAGACGCACGTTTTTCTGCCAGATATGCTGTCCAACGAAAAGGCAAACAAATTCGTTGGGAGCTATGCCTAACTTCTTTCGTGCATCGGAGAAATAGGTCTCAGGATAGTCGGCCACTAAGTCGCTACCGTTGGGCACCACTTCCACATTACCCTTGAATCCATAATCCTTAATGACTTCTTTTACAGAGGCTTGTGGCACCCAAACCTCATCGGCGCGTTCATAGAAATTGACAATGCGCTTGATGATTTGTTCCACAACGGCTTTGGAAGGAATGGTTTGGCTGAAGTCATCGCGGTATTTGGAGTGAAATGTGGCCACCATAGGAATATTGAGCCTTTTGGCGACATTGACCGCCGCCCAACCTGCTGCAAATGGCGAATGGGCATGGACAATCTTGAAGCGACGTTTGACGATTCTCGCAATGAAAGCGGGGTCAACTTCTGCAATTCCAGTGACATACGGCTGACGGAAAGGCACAGGAACTGAGAAATAGTCGAGCACCTCGTAGTCGTACTGCTTGTAATCGGCTCCTGGAACATTCGGCGTAATGACAGAAACGCCGCCCACTTTTTTCTGCATCCAATAGGCATAGTTCTGCACACAAACGGCAACGCCATCCATCACAGGCGGAAACGATTCATTGAAAAGTCCGATGTTTAATTCCATTTCTGTTGAAATTTGGCACAAAATTATAAAAAAGAAGCTATTTA
>DBXU01000172.1:0-1401 GCA_002310075.1 Bacteroidales bacterium UBA1204
TGGGACCGTGAGGTGCGCACCTGTGAGCCAGGCTACTACAAGTGGACACAATGGACCTTCCTTCAATTGTTCAACTCGTTCTACTGCTATGGTTGTCAAAAGGCACAACCCATCAGCAAACTGATTGCCCGCTTCGAGGAAAAAGGCACGGAAGGCCTCAATGTGGCCGAAAGCAAGCCGCTGAGCTTCACCGCCGCCGAATGGAAGGCGATGAGCGAGAAGCAACAACAAGAGGTGCTGATGAACTACCGTTTGGCTTATCAAGCCGAGGCCATGGTGAACTGGTGCCCGGGTTTAGGTACAGTGCTTGCCAACGACGAGGTGGCCGACGGCCTCTCGGTGCGCGGTGGCTTCCCCGTGGAGCGTAAGTCGATGAAGCAGTGGCAACTTCGCATTACGGCTTACGCCGACCGTCTGCTTCAAGGCCTTGAGACCGTGGATTGGAGCGAGTCGGTGAAAGACCTGCAGCGCAACTGGATTGGCAAGTCCATGGGTGCTTCGGTGATCTTTAAGGTTGACGGTAAAGATATCGATTTAGAGGTGTTTACGACCCGTGCTGATACCTTGTTTGGCACGACGTTTATGGTGCTGGCTCCCGAGCATGAGTTGGTAAAGGAAATCACTACCGCCGAGCAACGCGCCGAGGTGGAGGAATATATCACTCGCACCAAGAACCGCAGCGAGCGTGAGCGTATGGCCGAGGTCCGCAAGGTGAGTGGCGCCTTCACGGGGGCTTACGGCATCAATCCCATCACGGGTGCCAAGCTGCCCATTTGGATTGCCGACTACGTGCTGATGGGCTACGGTACAGGTGCCATCATGGCTGTGCCAGCCCATGACAGCCGCGACTTCGCCTTTGCCCGCCATTTCAACCTGCCCATCATCCAAGTGGTGAAGAAACCCGGTACAGAGGCCACTGACCCTTCCACTTGGGAAGAGAGCTTCGATGCTAAGGACGGTGAGCTGGTCAACTCGGGCTTCCTCAATGGCCTGACGGTGAAGAAAGCCATCGAGCGCATGATTGAGGAACTGGAGAGATTAGGCGTTGGCACAGGCAAGACCAACTACCGCTTGCGCGATGCCATCTTCAGCCGCCAGCGTTATTGGGGCGAGCCATTCCCGATCTACTACAAGGACGGCATGCCTTACGCCATGGATGAGTCGAAACTTCCGCTTGAGTTGCCAGCCATCAGCGAATACAAGCCTACCGANNACCGAGACGGGTGAGCCGCCTTTGGCCCGCGCCACGAACTGGGTCACGGAGGAAGGCTATCCCATTGAGACCAACACCATGCCGGGCTTTGCTGGATCCAGCGGTTACTATTTCCGCTATGAGGACCCGCACAACGACAAGGAATATTTCAGCCGCGAAGCTAACGACTATTGGCAGAACGTCGACCT
>DBXU01000172.1:1476-16056 GCA_002310075.1 Bacteroidales bacterium UBA1204
TGCAAAGACGAGCCTTTCCAAAGGATGATCAACCAGGGCATGATCCAAGGCCGTTCGAGCTTCGCCTATCGTGCCAACATGGAAAAGCTTTGCGAATACGGTGTTTGGCAGCTCATCAAGGACAACAAGATGGGCGTGAAGTTCGAAAAGGACTTCAAGGATGGCCGTCGTCGTTTTGACTTCTTCTGTCCCGAGAAGGGCATCCTCATTGAGATTAACCGCATGGGTAACCTCGAGAAGGTGGCTGAGCCTTGGAAGGATTATGCTAAAGAAAAGGGATACAAACTGCTTTTGGTCCCTATCATTGATGTCGTGAGAGATTATATGTATGGCACCGACAAGGTCGAACAGAAGATCAAAGACCTTGTTGCAGGCAAGGAAGTTCCCGTGTTTGAGGATGGCGCTCCGCTTCCGTCGGTGCCGCTGTTTATCTCCAAAAACATGAAGGACCGCGAACTGTTCAGCGATCCGATTCATGTGGATATCAACATGGTGCATAACGACATCCTTGATGTGGCCGAGTTCTGCCAATGGCGCGACGACCTGAAGGATGCCAAGTTCATCTTCGAGAAGGACAAGGACGGCAACGACATCTATGTCTGCGGCAATGAGGTGGAGAAGATGTCGAAATCGAAGTATAATGTGCAAAATCCCGACGACCTTGTGGAGAAATACGGTGCCGACACGCTGCGTCTCTATGAGATGTTCCTCGGTCCCTTGGAGCAATCCAAGCCGTGGGATACGCAGGGTATCGAAGGCACATTCCGCTTCGTGCGTAAGTTCTGGAGGCTGTTCCATAACGAGAACAACGAGTTCTGCGTCAGCAATGAGCCTGCCACTGCGCCCGAGTTGAAGAGCCTGCATAAGCTCATCAAGAAGGAAGAGGACGGCATCGAGAGCATCTCGTTCAACACTGTCGTTTCAGCCTTCATGATCTGCGTCAATGAACTGGCTGACATGAAATGCAACAAGCGTGAGATCCTTGAGCCTTTGACGGTGATGATTTCGCCTTATGCACCGCATATCGCCGAGGAGTTGTGGCACCTGCTGGGTCATGAGACCTCGGTGGTGAACGCCGCGTTCCCCGCTTACGACGAGAGCAAGACGGTGGAAAACAGCTTCAACTATCCTATCAGCATCAACGGTAAGATGCGCTTCAATATGGAACTGCCTGTCACGATGAATGCCGAAGAGGTACAAGCCGCCGTGCTCGCTGCCCCCGAAGCCGCCAAATGGATTGAGGGCAAGCAAGTGCGCAAGGTTATCTACGTGCCGAAGAAGATCGTCAATATCGTGGTGGGATAATTATTTCTGCCGCATTTCAAACACCACCGCGTGTGACATCTCGAAACTGTTCGGAAAATCGATGCGGTAGCGACCATCAGCCTCTCTGCAAAGGGAGGCTTTCTTTTTGCTTCCCAAGACCTTGATTTTTCCGGTTTTGAGCGTCATGCCTTTGCCGTCGAACCAATAGGTGTCGGGCACGGGACTTTCCTGCTCATCCAAGAGGAAAATGCCGTAGACTTTGTCGCCTTTTTGGGTGAAGCGGAACTTGCCGTAGGTGAAGGGATAGATGGGGCGTGTGCCGTAGATTGCCTCGCCGTTCACTTGCATCCATTCGCCGATTTCCTTCATGCGGAGCAGGGCTGTGTCGGGCAGGTTTCCGTCGGCATCGGGGCCAACGTTGAGGAGGAAGTTGCCGCCTTTGGCCACGATGTCGCACAAGAGATGGATGAGTTTGTTGGTGCTTTTATAGGTGTCTGTCGAGACATACGACCATGAGTTACCCATCGACATACAGGTTTCCCAGGGATAGGGAAGGAGTGAGTCGGGCACCTGCTGTTCGGGGGTCTGGTAGTTTTCGTATTTGCCACCTACCGAGCGGTCAACGATGATGAGGTCAGGGTTGTTCTCGCGGGCGATGGAGGCCACCGTGGGCATATCGATGTCTTGGATGTAGCCTTGACAGCCGAGCCATGGGCGCGTTTCGTCGTTCACGCTCCATTCGGGACGCACCCAGCCGCCGTCGAGCCAAAGGATGTCGATATCGCCGTAGTTGTGGGTAAGTTCGCGTATCTGTCTGTGGGTGAATTGCTTGTATTTCTCGAAACGCTCAGGCATGGCCGTTGGGTCATAGTTGACATTACGGTCGGGAGTGGCCCACTCGTGCGCCCAGTAGTCATCGCAGTGCCAGTCAGGTTTGGAGAAGTATAGACCTGTCCAAAAACCCTTTTCGCGGAAGGCTTTCACCACCTCGCTAGTGATGTCGGACTTGGGATTTTTGGAGAACGGACAGCTTGGGTCGACAGTTGAGTAGGGAGTCTCCTTGGTGCCGAACATACAGAAGCCGTCGTGATGTTTCGTGGTGAAGACGACGTATTTCATGCCCGCGTTTTTAGCAGCCTCGGCCCATTTTGAAGGATCAAAATTCTTCGGGTTAAAGGTTTTGTTAAGATTTTGATAATCAGTCTTGTATTTGTAATAATCGGCACCATCACGGTTGATCCAAGGCTCGTTGCAGATGGACCACGACTCCACCACTTCCCATTGGGCGTAGATGCCCCAGTGCATCATGAAGCCAAACTTGAGGTCTTGCCATTGGCTGATGCGGTGGGTGATGACGGGGTCGGTTTCGGGCTGTTGGTCGGATTGTGCAAACGATATAGAGCAGATGCTGAGAAACAGGAAGAGGATGGCTTTTTTCTTCATGGAAACGGTGTTTTATGCCGCCAAAGATACAAAAAAAACCACGATTCGCAGGGCAAAACCTGCAAGTTGTGGTTAGGATTCTATGTGATTGAAGCTTTATTTTCAGGGCGTTGGTCGTCGGTTCGGGCGAAAACCATCATATAGGGAAGACATAATAGTATGGAAATAAGTTTTTTTATGTGAAATAACTATTATTATGCAATAAGTAGTAAAATGGATGAAAGAGTTTTCGCTGAATCAATAATTTGATTATTTTTGCTGGATTATTTGAATAGTGTATGTGTTTCTAGTTTAATGATAATTAACTCTGTAAAAGGAGTTTCTAGATATTTGCAAATTATAAAACAACAAGAAAGAAATGGATAATATTGAAACGAACTTCGTTGAAGGTGATGTGAATAGCGTAGAAAAAGAAATAATTGGAAATGATCCAATTACCGTTCCTTTTGATCCAAATCTGATAAAAATACGAAGAGATCCTTTTACACTTGGTGAATTGATTGACAAAATAGAACATAATGAAGTGAATTTTAAGACCGCATTTCAACGTAAAAGTGATTTGTGGGATAAAACCCAACAAAGCAGGTTGATAGAATCTGTTTTATTACGATTACCGTTACCTGCTTTTTATTTTGATGAAATAATTGAACATGAAGATGATCTAGAGAAACGCAAAACAATATGGCAAGTCATAGATGGATTGCAAAGATGTAGTGCTTTCAATCATTTTATAGTGGAAAAAACATTTTCATTAGAAAACCTTGAGTTTCTAACTCAGTTTAATGGCAGATTTTATGTAGACTTGCCGAGAGAATTGCAACGTCGTATTTCTCAAACTCCTATTACGGTTTATGTTGTTGAAAAAGGCACACCTGAAGAAGTTAAGTTTAATATATTCAAACGCATCAATACTGGAGGTCTGATCCTTACACCTCAAGAGATAAGGCATGCGATGAACCAAGGAATTCCAGCGGATTTTGTGGCAGAATTGGCAGATTTGGTGGAATTCAAAGATGCTACATGTCATATTATTAAAACCGAACGCATGGAAGATAGGGATTTTGTTACGAGATATGTTTCGTTCTATCTTCAAGACTATAATGCTTATCAACCTGATTTGGATAGTTTTATGAACAAGGGAATGAGCAAGATTAAGTCGTTGTCTGATTTTGAACGTGTGGAAATGAAGTCCCGGTTTATTAAATCCATGCAAACAGCAATAAAACTGTTTGGTGATGATGCGTTTAGGAAACGGACGAATATTTATGATAGAAGAAAGCCTATTAATAAGGCTTTGTTTGAAGTTCAAAGTGTAATCTATGCAAAGATGGAAGAACCACAGTTGCGATTACTTATAAGTAAGAAGCAGGTTTATAATCAAAAGTTTATTGAACTGAATAACGATGAGAAGTTTAGATATGCCATTTCTTCTGGTACAGGACAAAGAGAAAGTGTAATTAGAAGATTTTCTGAGATGAAACGAATTGTAGAAGAAACAATTGAAGAAAGAATAATGATATGATTACAAATTTTTATATTGAGAATTTCAAGATTCATAAAAGCACCAATTTGAATCTTAAAAACTTGAATGTATTAACAGGCCAAAATAGTAGCGGCAAATCATCGATTATTCAAATGCTTTTGTTGCTGAGACAGAGTTATTTGAAAGGCGAATTGGCAAATGGGCTTCAGTTACAGGGCGATTTGTGTAATGTCGGGTTAGTTTCTGACGCCGTGTGTAAGTATGCTAATGAAGACATCGTGAAAACAGGCTTTGTTGAGGATAATATGCGGTTTAATTGGGGGTTTTCGCAAAAAAGCAATAGTATTTTTCAGGATATGATTCCTGCTGATGAGAATAATGTTGCGGTTGGTGATGCCATACCTGTCCTCTTTTCAAGTGACTTTCAATATATAAGTGCTTCCAGGTGGTGTCCACATGAGTCATACCCACTTAATACGAGTGCAGTTGAAATAAAGAAACAAATATCTAGCGAACTAGGTCTGTGTGATTTGGTTCCGCATTATTTGTATTATTATGGCAAAGAGAAGAAGTTGATAATAAATAAGGAATTAAAACATGATGGAACAGATTCTCTTGATTTGATAGATCAGGTTTCTGCATGGGAAAATGTTATCAGCAAAGGAGTAAATGTTATTCCACAAAGGGAAGGCAAAGCATTTGTATTGAAGTATTCGTTTAATAAGCCCAATGATTTCGTATCGTCAGACGAGTTTAATGCGACAAATGTCGGATATGGATTAAGTTATGCCCTTCCGATAATAGTGGCATTACTTACAGCCTCTGCCAATAGCCTAATTATAATTGAAAATCCAGAGATACATTTGCATCCTCACGGCCAGTCTGAATTGGCCAAATTGATTGCAAGAACTGCCCAAACGGGTGTTCAAATTATTGTTGAAACCCATAGCGATCATATTATTAATGGAATCTTAGTTGCCACAAAGCAATTTGAAAGTGAGGGGAAAGGAGTGGATTGTAATAGGGTTCAATTGTTTAATTGCAAAAAGAATGACGATGTTCAGACCGCAGAAGTAACTCCAATAAATATCATTGGAGATGGGAAGATAGATGTTCAGCCAGAAGGCTTCTTCGATCAGACGGAAAAAGACTTGAGTTATCTACTAGGATTTTAGCATTATGGAGTATTTGAATGTCTTTTTGCTGTTTCCTGCAACTGATGAAGAAATACTTGCATTGGGCGAAGACTACAACAATTATTCGAGTGTTCCCCAAGATTTGGCACTAATAAAATCTCTATTGCCAAATGGTTGCTATAAGTTTTTCTATGATTCTGAAAACATTGCTGCATTTTGCAATAAGGCAAGTCAATTATGTAGTGATGTGTATTTGTATAAATTAAAGGAGCAATTATTAAACTTGTTGAGAAAGAATGCGATAAATGTATCAAAACAGCCATTACATAAGTTTGATCGTTGCTATTATCAATGGGATGGAATGAATGCTTCGATTTGTATAAGAAACGATAGTCTCTTTAAATCTGCTGCTGAATGTAATGAGAAAACAATAGTGATTTCGTTTTTGTATCAAGATTCATGGCATCGTGGCATTGTACCCATACTGATTGATGCTCTTCATTATCAGAATTTACCAGCTTTATCGAATATTCCATATTTTAACCCAATTGGCACTTTTGTTGAGTGGTATAACAACCATGGGCCTAACAGTTTTTTTTACCTATCTGATACGAGTAGATTTGAAAGAACATGTTGGGTAAGGAGAGAGTCGAAACAACGCATATACAAGGAAATAGAAACTGATAGGTATTGGTATTATGATTTTTTCCATAAAGATAACAGCGAACATTATGAAGTGTTTGACTCTGTGGGAAACCACATTGGGGAGGCTGATTGTAATGGGATTATAGATGAATCTAAAAAAGATAATAACAAATCTATAAGAAACATTCTTCGATAAAGCTACAATGTAGTATCATGTACAATCTTGATAGGATAGAGGGCGTCTTGATGCAATTCCCATTGTTCCATATGGCATCAAATATAAGTATTATCTATGAACTATAGCTATTATGCAAAAAGCTCAAAGAATAATACCTATTTCTTCATCTTTTTTAGGGTGTTTTCTGTATAAAGTAAAGATGCTTTATTGCGAGTTCCCCTGCTTTTGTTGTTTGTCTTCAAGCCAGTTCAAGTATCTTTTTATGTGTAGTATTCCTAAAGTATATGAACCTGCAGTATAAGATATTTTTCCAGAGTTGTAGAAATAAATATATCCATGGTCGCTATGAACAAAACAACGATAACCCGAAATGGTGTATTCGCCACCCTCATCAAACAAAGACAGCATGTCTTTTAAAGACTTGATGGCTTTCTTTTCTGTTCCAAGACTAATCCACACGGTTTTATCTTCAAACTCATTGTCGCTATGGATGTTAATAGCGTATGATTTGCTTTGGGTGTCGTAAACGAATTCAAAAAAGTTCTCGATAGGATGTTCATAGCGTTGCTTGTGTTTTGTGATGCTTACTTGTGCTTGCGATTCTATTCCAACAAAACACATCACTATGAGAAATGCTTTAATTGCTATCGCTTTCATTTTTCTCGCATTTGAAATAATAGAATACTTGCTCATCCCCTCGTTGATCCTCGCAATATTAGATGCCGTTTGGGTCGGAAGATTATTCCTGTTCCATCAGTGCTCTGACTTCCTTGGCTTTCACGGTGTAGATGTTGCCATCAGCATCGCAGAAGCAGAAGGTGCCGTTGTGGCGGCAACGCATGGTAAGCAAGCGCTGCATCGAGAGGTCGAGGCCGCTCATCAATTTCTTGGTGAAGGACGAAACTTCATTCTTCTTGGCATTCACTGTTACTGTTGTCATATTGTCTGATCTTTTTGAATTTTTCTTCGTTATAAAACTTAATGGATTTGATGTTACCTTCGGCAATCACTTCAGAGGGCATGATGCTGTTGTCGATGAACAGGAAGTAGTCAACGACGGGGCAGTAAAGATGAAACAAGTTCTTGATGCCTGCTCTGTAGCGTCTGCGGATGATACTGTCGTCCACATGATGACCGCCGTGCTTCACTCGCTCTGCCACGCGCTGGATGGCCAGGTCGGGGCTCTGCAGCCAGAAGTAGATGAGGCTGGCTTTATAGCCTTCCTGACGGGCTTTGTTGATGAGGGCGTGGTAGGATTTGGCGGCCAAGGTGGTTTCGATGGCAAAGTCTTCTTTGTCATTGATAAGTTTTTTGATGCGCGACAACATCAGACGACCTGCGGCGACCTTGGCACCGTCAGGGTTGAGCGGCGACAAGCCCTTGGCAATCTCGTCGCAGTTGACAAACTCCTTGCACTGCAACGTCTCGGGCAACACGGTCAAAGAAGCCGTTGTTTTTCCTGCTCCATTACAACCTGATATGATATACAGATTCGGCATCAAAAAATAAATTTCTCTCGTTTTGTTTCTGCCAATAGTATGCCAGAACACGCCGCAAAAATACAAAAATTGTGAATATGTCAACACTTTTCCACACTTTTCCACGATATTTTTTTGTTGGAAAATCGCTAATCTCTTGAAAAACAAACAAATCGATCTCCTGACAAAAACTGAGGCGGTTTTCTCGAAAAGTTGTATTTTTACAGCCTAAAATGATTAGGATGAAAATAAGGAATCTGTCATTGTTGCTTCTGCTTTCTTTGGTGATCGTTTCCTGTATGGGAAAAGTGGAATATCCTATCGAGCCAAGGATCGCTTATGAAGGTTTTACGTATCTGTTCAATGCCGACAGCACTTTCAGCGGAGAAGGCATCATAGCCTTTTCCTATACCGATGGTGACGGTGACCTTGGCCTTGACGATAGTGATACACTACCGCCTTTCGGTTTTCACGATGCCCATTATTACAACATGATCATCGACTATATGAAATATGTCGATGGTGAGTTCGTCAAGACACCCCTCTTAAGTTGGAATGTGCAGACCCAGTCCTATGATACGGTTTCATTCGATGCCCGATTCAAGCGACTTCGTGATTCTGATGAACCGAAAGCCATATCAGGACGAATGTTAAATACAGTTCCGGTGCAAAATCCATTCTCCCCGAACGACACCATCAAGTTTGAAATACATATTCTCGATCGCGCCTTGCATGAGAGTAACGTGATCCAAACTGACCCGATTTTCACCAACCCTATCTTGAAGAATTAATACTTATAAATATGAAACGTCTTTTCTTATTCTTGGTAGTATTGCTGGCCTTTGCCACTGCACAAGCACAAACCGCAGGTGAAGGTATTAATGTGACGCACTATGAAATCCATGTTTGGGATTTCGACTTCGCCAACTGCACGTTGCAGGGCGAGACCTTCATCGATTTCACCACCACTGCGAGCATAAATGCCGTTGTGTTGGAGCTGAAAAGCCTTACCGTTACCGATGTGGCCTCCGATTTATACGGTGTGGATAGCTTTGGTCAGGAGGGCGACTTTTTGACCGTCACCTTCGACGAACCGATTGGAGCAGGCGTGAGTGTCACCCTCGACGTGCGCTATGGCGGCTCCCCCTTCAGCGAGACATGGGGCGGTGTGGAATGGTGGCGTCCTACTCCTAATAGCATCCCTGATCGTGTCTACAATCTCGGCGTGGGCTTCGACAGTCAGCCACACAATTTGGGTAAGACTTGGTTTCCTTGTGTAGATAACTTCACCGACAAGGCTACCTACGATGTCTTTGTCACCACGACCAATGACAAGAAGGCCATCTGCGGCGGTAACTTCGTAGAGACCACCGACAATGGTAATGGCACCTCCACCTGGCATTGGAATACACCTCAGGAGATTGCCACCTACCACATCTCGTTTGCCGTGGGTGATTATGAGCTTTGGGAGGATGTCTATCATGGCATCGAGCGCGATATTCCCATCACAGTATATGCCAAACCAGGACAGATCAATAGCGTTCCAGCTTCGATGGTGCATATCAAGGAGATTGCTGCTTTTTTTGAAGAGAGTATGGGCGCCTATCCGTTCAACCGTATCGGTTATGTGGTCACGGAAAAAGGTTGCATGGAACACACCGACAACATCGCCATCGTGCCCAGTGTCGTGAACGGCACGACCGACAACGAGGAATACATAGCCCACGAGCTTTCGCACATGTGGTCGGGCAATTTGGTGACTTGCGCCGAGGCGGGCGACATGTGGCTCAATGAGGGTTTTGCCCAGTTCTGGGGCGCGTTTTATGAGTCTGCGGTGTATGGAGAAGGACATTTTCAAAACACCATCTCGAATAAGGTCAATACCATCAATGCTTGGTGCAACAATCCTAACAACTGGATGCCTCTTAACAATATGCCGCTTGACATGACTTATAACACCAATGCCATTTATGAACGAGGTGCCGTCATCGTCAACACGTTGATGAACTACATGGGGCGTGAGAACTTCCTCTCTGCCATGCGCCAGTATTTCCAGCAATATGCCTATCAAACTGCCACTTCGGAACTACTATGCGATGCTTTGACCCAGTATTCCGGCATTGATATGCATGGATTCTTCGACACCTACGTCTATGCTAGCGGTATGCCCCATCTCTATGCTGTCATCGAATCGATTACACCGATGGGCAGTCAATACGAGGTGACACTCCATCTGAGCTACCAGCACATTGGCGACACGCATATCGGACAAAACAACAGGTACGACGTCACTTTTATCGGCCCTGATTTCCAGTTGGTCACCGAACAAGTCAATTGGGATGGCTTGCATAGTGATGTGACCCTTACGCTTGATTTCGAACCTGTCGGCATGGTCAACGACTTCAATAATAGCTGGCTCGATGGCAAGACCCAGAAAAACTTGATGTTGAGATCAACTGCGCAGCAAAATTTCGCTTACTTTACTGCCAAGGCCAACTCCATTACGGATTCGGTTTTTGTTAGCGTGGAAAACCATTTTATCGAGCCTTATGATGATCCTTTAGTGCCTTATCTTACCCTTTCAACCAAGCATTTCTGGACCATTAATCGTTATGATTTCGGCGAGGCTGAGGTGGAGGGCTGGTTCGACTTCTCTAAAAACAACGATGGAGACATCATTCAAACCCAAAACGACTCGGCCACGTTGCTCTATCGCCGCAATGCTTCTGAAGCATGGCACGAGATTCCATACACACTTTATCCGGGCAGCTCATGGAAACAAGGTCGTTTTATGGTTGATAATCTCCTTTCGGGAGAGTATGTTGTCGCGTCTTGGGACAAGGAAGCTCTAGGAGTCGAAGAAGTGTTTGTGGAAGAACAAAAGATGCGTGTATATCCCAATCCTGCAGATAGGCAAGTGAATCTCCATTGGGCGAAAGCCTCTGATGGCATGGTGTTATTATATGATATGAAAGGGAATCTGCTTAAGCAGGAGGAGTATTCAGGCACAGACCATGTCGTACTTGTTGTGGAAGGTTTGGCATCAGGCAGTTATATCATCAAGCGCATCGACAAGGGAGGCGCGGCTGTTGAATCGGAAACAATCATCATAAAATAAAGAATCATGAAAAAAACCTTTCAATTGTGCGTGTTGCTTTTTATGGTGGCAACACTTTTGAGCTCTTGCAAAGAAGATAAGAAAGAGTGGAGTTATATGTATGGCTATAATAGGGAAGATGTGTTGGGCAACTATACATTTTCCAATATTCCTAAGGCATTTGATGGATTGGAGGAAAACGTCTACTGTCATATTTGCGATTCTGCCATGGTTAGCATTACCAGCTCAGGGGAGAAAAGCATTTTGTTCGAGTTGAACAGCCCTTCGGATAACGTGTTTAGAGTTTTTAACGGGCTTCCTTCGCTTACGCCTAATGACTTTATGATCGATATGTTGGGTAGTTGGACATCTCTTTCCAGCAGCCGTTTGAGAAGGAACTCTGTAACTGCCTATGTCTATAAGAACGACAAGGACGATCGACGTTTGAGTGGCTTTGTAGCGGAGAACTATTGGAAAGTCATCACTTACCCTGACTCTGACGACAAAGATACGATCTTTGATTACAGCATCAAGTATCATTTTGATGTAGTCAGAGACAGGTAATTATTTCTTCAGTGTGATGCGGAAAGTGGTGCCTTGTCCTACCACCGATGACTTTACGGCAATTTTTCCTTTGTGGTAGTCTTCGATGATACGTTTGGCTAATGAAAGACCAAGACCCCAGCCACGTTTCTTACTTGTGAATCCAGGGTTGAACACCTGCTTGAGTTGTGATTTTGGGATGCCTTTACCCGTATCACTCAAGTCAATATGGACATGGTCGCCATCATCAATGAGGTCGAGGGTGATTTTACCATGGTCGCCCATGGCATCGACAGCATTTTTAGTTAGGTTCTCAAGCACCCAACGGAATAGCGAAGGGATCAAAGGCATCGTCAGTTCTCCCTCTGGCAGGTTGATTTCAAACTCAAACTTCTTGGAGAACCGTTTCTGCAAGTAGTCCATCGTGTCTTGGATAAGGTAAACCATGTCGGTGGGCTCAGGCACTGGCACAGAACCGATCTTCGAGAAACGGTCTGTGACAATTTGGAGGCGCTCAATGTCCTTTTCCATCTCATGAGTGCCTGCAAAAGGTTCTTCTTGCATTTTCAGTAGTTCAATCCAACCCATAAGCGAGGAAAGAGGCGTGCCTAGTTGGTGTGCGGTTTCCTTGGCCATACCAGCCCATACCTGATTCTGCTCCGAACGGCGGGCATAGCTGAAAAGGAGATAAGCGATCAGTAGGAATAGAGCAAATACAACAAACTGGATGACGGGGTAGTAGCGCATCTGTTGCACCAAGTCAGTGGTGCGGTAGAAGATGCTGGCCTTGCCCTTGTTCATGAACTCAATCTGAAGAGGGTCGTTCTCGTCACGCATGATGGCAAGTTGCTGTTTTACGTAGTTTGTGTCTTGCATCAATAGTGAATCGAGATTGCCGAAACTTAGAATTTGTGTCTGGTCTTCGTTGGTCACGATGACAGGTACGCCCATCGAATTGAGAGTGATTTCTTCCATGAAATGGTCTGACATGTCTTCCAAGACGGCCTTTAAGTCGGTGTAGATACGCGACTCGTTGTAGTAAAGCCATTGCACGGTTCCGTAGCCAGGATCTATCTTGATTGGGGGGAATTTGGAATATGCTTGTTGCATCTCTGAGTCGAAGGTGGTTTTCCCTTCCTGCTCGGATGGCAGGTTGGCTTTCGACATGATGTTGCCTTCGCTGTCGGTGAGGATCAATGGAATGCTGATATTCTTACGTATGATGTCCAGATAGACCGCGGTATTCTCATTGGTAGAGATGTCAATGACACGACGGTAGGCATTAGCCAATAGTTCGACACGCAGCTGCTCCTGCTCGCTCACCTTGTTGAAGAACTCTTCAGTGGACTTCATCATCACGGCGTGCTGTTCCATGGCAGCAGCCCACATCCTTACCTGTTTGACTTCTTGCTCGGCAATGGATTTCACTAGGTGGTTGGTGTACCATAACGATACACCTATAATGAGAAGGGCAATGACAGCCAAAGCCCATTTCCATCGCTTTTTGTTCGTATATAGGTTCGTTTTCATAAAGTGAAAAACGAATTTTTTGCTATAATATTATATCTTTTTCCGCATCCTCGCGACAGGAATTCCCAGCTGTTCCCTGTATTTCGCCACGGTTCGGCGAGCGATAGGATATCCTTTGTCTTTGAGGATAATCATCAGTTCCTCGTCGGTCATGGGTTTGGTTTTGTCTTCCGACTCGATGCAATCTTTCAAGATTTTCTTGATTTCGCGGGTTGATACTTCCTCGCCTTCATCGTTGGTGATTCCTTCACTGAAGAAGTACTTCAGGAGGAAGGTGCCATAGGGGGTTTGTACATATTTGCTGTTGGCCACGCGAGAGATGGTGGATATGTCGAGCCCTACCTTGTCGGCCACATCTTTCAAGATCATAGGCTTGAGCTTGGTTTCGTCGCCTGTCAAGAAATACTCTTGTTGTATGTCGATGATGGCTTTCATGGTGATGTAGAGCGTGTTTTGCCGCTGGCTAATGGCGTCGATGAACCATTTGGCGGCATCAATCTTTTGCTTTACAAACTGCATGGCCTCTTGTTTGCCTCGAGAATCTTTCTCACGAGAAAACTCTTCCAGCATTGACATGTAATTCTTGCTGATGCGGAGCTCTGGGGTGTTGCGTCCGTCAAGTGATAATTCTACCTTGTCATCCCTGATGGTCACAAAGAAATCTGGAGTGATGTAATGAATGCTCTTTAGCCCTGCACTCGAAGCGTCAACGGGTTTTGGATTGAGTTTTAGAATTTGGTCCAGGGCATTTTTAAGGTCCCGATTAGTAGCTCCTGTTTTTTTTGCGATCTTGCTGTAATGCTTTTTGCTGAATTCATCAAAACAGTCTTTGATGATGGTGATGGGAAGGCCCAAGTCAAGGAAAGGGTTTTCCTCCTGCATTTTGTTGAGCTGGATGAGCAGACATTCCTGAAGATCCCTGGCGCCGATGCCCGGTGGGTCAAATTCTTGGATGATTTTTAAAACGTCAGCAACTTCTTCTTCGCTGGCTTCTATATTCATCGTAAACAGGAGGTCGTCTACAATGTTAGGAATGGGACGACTCAAATAACCGTTGTCATCAAGATTACCAATAATATACTCTCCAATGCTAAGTTGTTTGTCAGTCAAATCGTGGTAGGAGAGTTGTTGGTTGAGATAATCTTGAAAGCTTTCCTCGTTGACGACAGGAGCTTCATAGTTGTCGTCGTCACTGCTATAGTTGTTGGCTTGGGTGCGGTAAGAATAATCATCTAGGTCTTCGTCCTGGAGGTAATCATTAATATCGAATTCTTCCTCCTTGTCGAAGTTGGTTTCTTCGTCGTTGTAGTCATCATTCTCACTTTCATCGGTGTCAACGGGTTGCTCATCCTCATACTCATTCTCGTAAGTGTCCTCTAAGGCGGGATTGGCTTCGATTTCTTCCTTGATTCGCTGCTCGAGTTCGATTAATGGCAGTTGCAAAAGCTTCATCAGCTGAATCTGCTGAGGGGAGAGCTTTGTCTCCATTCGCTGGGTTTGAGTCAATCGTTGGTTGTTCATTTAGTTAGAAGTTTGGAGTTAGGAGTTAGGAGTTTGCCTATATATTCAACACTACAAACTCCTAACTCCTCACTCGGTTAATACAAGCAGTTCTTAGGTGTACGCGGGAAGGGGATGACGTCGCGGATGTTGGTCATTCCGGTGATGAAGAGCAACAGACGTTCGAAGCCGAGGCCATAGCCGGAATGCGGCACCGAGCCGAAGCGGCGGCTGTCGAGGTACCAGTCCATGGAGGCCTCGGGGATACCGACCTCATGCAT
>DBXU01000047.1 GCA_002310075.1 Bacteroidales bacterium UBA1204
GTATACCGACAAGCAGACATTTGTGTATGCAAGTCATGAGAATCTCAGCCTTGTTGGTGTCGATAAGGATACCGAAGTGTTGTATGTGAAATCAGTGTCAAACAACAACATGGGCCTCAAAGCGATTTCGAAATACGATTGGATTATCTCGACACGGGGTGGAAATCTAAAGATGTATGCCAGGCCACATTTATCCGATGTTGCAAAGCCTTTCGAGGCACCTGCCTACCGTGTTTCTACTGCCGATGGAACATTGAAGATTTTGAACCGTCTCCTCGACGGCAACGAGAAGTTTGAGGTCGGCGACCAAATCATTTCAGTGGACGGCGAGAAAATCACCAAGGAGAACATTTGCCATTACTATGACCTGCTCACCGAGAGCAAGGACTGGTCGGGGTTTGAGATTGAGGTGAAGTAATTCATTGCCTCCGGCCCCTCATTGAACACCAAATCCAAAACGCTCAAATCAGGAGCAAAAGGAAACTTGGTGCCGAAAACCTGGTAATACTCTGGGAATGAGGTGTTTTCTGTGGCCTTTTTCGGGCTGAAAGCCTCGCGCAAGTCGCTTTTCGCCTCGCGCACATAATCCGTCGTGTGTACGATTTCCTTCTTGACCTTCAGCATCTTCAACACCGCTTGCAAAGCCGCGTCGTTCAAGTCGATGAGGCGCTCGAAATGGCCTTCGAAAATAGGCCGTAAGTAGTCATAATAATGGTCAAAATAAGGCGCCGCCTTGTAAGCCGACTCTAAGCAGCGGCTGTGGATGTGCTGCCACGGCTCNNTCCTTGGTCATGGTGTGGTTGCCGTTCACTTTTACCACAGGCACGCTGAGGTTCTCCACGCCGTTGGCCGTCATCACACGACAACGGTTGCGATAGGTCTGCTTGTGATAGGTCTCCCATATCTCAACGACAGGCGCGTCTTCTTTCAGAAAACGCGCCATGTAGCTGATACTAGGGAAATAGGCTGTCGTGAAAAGCGTCATTTGAGCAGTTTTTCCACCACCACTTTTTTGTATTCTTGTTCCGGCATGGCCCCGACTTGCATCATCGGCTGTCCTTCCATCGGGATGAAGAGCACCATGGGGATGCTCCTCACGTTGAAAGCCTTGGAAAGACCTTTCTCATGGTCTGTGTTGACCTTGTAAACCAACAATTTGCCATCATATTCTTCCGCCAGTTTTTCCATAATGGGGGCTACACGGCGGCAGGGACCACACCAATCGGCGTAGAAGTCGATGATGGCGGGTAGCTTCCCTTTGTAATTGAAAACAGTCGGGTCTTTCTCGAAATCCCAAACTTGTTTTAGGAATTCGTTATAAGTCAGATGTTTAACTTTCGATTCTGCTTTTTTTTCTTGCGCATTGACCGTGAAGGCTGTGGCAAGGATGACCATGGCAATAAAGATGGTTTTTCTCATTGTGACTTGATTTTTCGGGTACAAAAATAGCAAAAATCGTGCAAATGGCCTTTTTTTCCTTACTTTTGCAAAAAATTCTAAGTATTATGCTCATCGTCAACATCAAAGAGCTTGTCGGCATCGAGGAAAAAGGCCGACAGCTGAAACGCGGCAAAGAAATGGCCGAAACGGGTAGGATTAAGAATGCTTTCCTCTATATTAAAGGCAAAAAAATCATGGATTACGGCTCGATGGATTCGGAAGCCTGCCGTAAATATCTCGCTGAAAACCATCGTATTCACGATGTAAAAGGCAGCGTTGTGATGCCCGCTTTCTGCGATTCACACACGCATCTGGTCTATGCCAATTCGCGTGAGCTGGAGTTTGTGGACAAGATTCGTGGCCTCAGTTATGAAGAAATTGCCAAAAGGGGAGGAGGCATCCTCAACTCGGCCAAGGCGACAGCAGCTGCTTCGGAGGACGAGCTGTATGACATGGCCCAGCAACGTCTTGACGAGGTGATGCGCATGGGCACGGGCGCCATCGAGATCAAGAGTGGCTACGGACTCACGACCGAGAGTGAGCTGAAACTGCTCCGCGTTATCCGCCGCCTAAAGGAGAACTCTCCCTTGACTATCAAATCGAACTTCCTGGGGGCACATGGCATCCCGATGGAGTATCGTGGACATCAGGAAGATTATGTCGACCTGGTCATCAACGAAATGATTCCGCTAGTGGCGGCTGAGGATTTGGCCGATTTCATCGACGTGTTCTGCGACCAAGGCTTTTTCACCGTCGAGGACACCGAACGCATCCTTATGGCAGGCATCAAATATGGCATGAGGCCGAAGATCCATGCCAATGAGATGGCCATCTCGGGTGGCGTGCAGGTGGGCGTGAAATATGGAGCCATCTCCGTCGACCACCTTGAGCAGATGGGTGACGCCGAGATCGAGTGCCTGAAAGACACCGAGACCATGCCGACCATCCTTCCAGGATGTGCCTTCTTCCTCAACCTGCCGCTCTCGCCGGCGCGCAAGATGATTGATGCGGGTTTGCCTGTGGCCATGGCCTCCGACTTCAACCCTGGCACCTCGCCCTCAGGCAACATGCAGCTCATCCTCTCGATGGCCTGCATCCGCTACCGCCTGACCCCCGAAGAGGCACTGAACGCCACCACGCTCAACACGGCCTACGCCATGGGCGTGAGCGATGAGGTGGGCAGCATCACTAAGGGCAAACTTGCCAACCTCATCATCACTCAACCGATGACCCAGTTGGAGTTTATGCCGTATTACTATGGCGCCAATAAGGTGGCGAAGATGATTCTGAATGGAAAGTTCATATAGTTAATTGAGAAAGATGAGACGCATAAGATTATTATTCGTTGTAGTTTGCTTGACACTGCTTGCCATGTCCTGCAACAAGAAACATTATAATTTGGGCAACGTTAGCGGCGCCAATATGGAAGGCGAAGTGCTTCTGCCCCTGGCATCGGGGTCATATACAGTCGAAGACCTGATGAAACGCTTTCAAATCGATTCGTTGATCGCTTTCCAACCTTCTGGGGAGATGTCGTATAATTATCAATATGAGCATCTAAAAGCCTTGGACGCTGATAAGATGCTTCGTTTCGACGACTACGAGACGTCGTACACATGGAATCTTGACCTTTCGTGGATTCCACAATGGCTGCTGCCTATCGATACCGTGTTCCATTATAACGAGACGATACATCTGGAGACGGAACACCTCAACGTGTTGTATGCTTCCTTGAAGCGTGGCAATATTACAGGTGTTGTATCCAATTTCGACCAGTTGGCACAAATCAACCACCTTACCATCCACTTTTTGGAACTGAAGGATGCCAATGGGCAACCGTTGGAGTTTGGCTTGTCGCAAGGGAGCGGTACCATGGAAATGGGAGTGGAGAATTGTTTTTACGAAAGCAATGAGGCCAATGTCATACATGTGGAGCTGGATGTGGATTTCACCATGACGGAACCTCCTGCGCATGCCGTGGACTTGTATTTTGAGGTGTCACTGAAAGACATGGCGATTCAGGAGATGCGCGGCACGGTCGACAACTATGCTTCAGAAAGCCGTATCGATACGACCTTTAGTCTCTTTCCTGACAATATTTCAGGATTGTTGGAAATCAATGGAGCCAATATGAGAGTTAAAGAACGTAACGGTTTTGCTCTTCCTGCGCGTTTGGTGGTTGATACGGCTTTGGTGTCGGAAGAAGGGATGACACCGTTCTCCATCTTCAACACGATGCCGCTCTCCATAGATTTACCTTTTTCCGATGGATATGTCGAAGTCTTCGACCAGAATCTGACCGGTTGGCTGACGCCTTCTGACAACATGGTTACAGCTACTTCGAGTTTTATCGTGAACCCAGAAGGCGTGAACGACATTGTCACCGTGTACGACACTTGCTCTCTTGACGTTAAAGTCGATGTCGAGATCCCTTTGGCTTTTCAGGCTGACGAGATAAGATATGTTGATACTGTTGAAATGAAGCTGTCGGAAATCGAATATCCCGAATGGGTCAAGAGCCTGACATTGGAACTGACTTTTGTTTCCACCATGCCTTTCAACTTTAAGGGCCAATTCTACATGTACGACTCACAAACCCAAAGTGTAAACGATGAGCTTTTGGACGAGCCCGTGGCCATTGCCGCGTCGTTTGACGGGAAACCTGTCACGACGACGGTGCGTATTGTCATCACTGAAGAAAGACTTAATGAAGTCATGCGGTCCGATTCTATCATCATGGAATACATTGTGGATACTGAATCGCACGACATCATTTTGAACGCCAAGCAGTCGTTGCAGTTCAACGTAAAAGCGCGTGTGGAATACGACGGTGTTGTTGAATTTGAAAATGAATGATTATGAATAGAATAAGTTTGTTTTTTGCCTTGCTGATGCTGACATTGAGTAGTGCCGTGATGCGCGCTCAGGAGGTCTCACCTGTTGATTTCATGCGACTGAATCCTTATCAGCTGAAAAGTAATCCTGCGGCCGACTTGCCTTATGAGAGTGTGATGTCGATGGTGATTGGTAACATTGGTTTGAATGTCCAAACAACGACATTGCGTTATGACAATATCTTTGATTTTGATGCGTCAGGGCGTCCCGCGACGGTCAATTTGAAGAAGCTGGCCAATAGCCTGCATGACAACAATTTTGTCGTCATTGACGTGAACGAAAACCTTTTCAGTCTCTATCGCCGTGTTGGTGAAGGCATGTTTACCTATGACCACAATGTCAAGGCGCATGGCGCGCTAAAGTATAACGACGGCTTGTTCCAGCTGCTGGCCAATGGCAACGCTGCTTTTGTGGGAGACAACAATCCAGCCCATGTGGACATGAACCTTGATGCCACGGTGTACCATGAGTTTTCGGTGGGATACCAACGTAGAATCAACGACAACCTGTCTGTGGGTGGCAGGGCAAAGCTGCTTTTTGGCTTTGCCAATGTTACTACGGATGTTTGTGATGCCAAACTCTTTACGGATGCTGATACTTATGCTCTTTCGATAGAGGAAAACGTGGGAGCCCGTATGTCGTTGCCTAATATGGTCTTTATTAATAATAAAGGTATGTTAGACGCAAGAGGCCCTTTGAGTGTTGGCGACTTTTTCCATAATCCAGGTTTTGGCGTTGACTTTGGCGCTGAGTACCGTTTTAATGATCAGTTGGGCGTAGTGGCCGCTGTCAACGACCTCGGTTTCATTCATTGGGGAGGAAACGATTTCAAGTTGGATGGCGACATCCACGATGTGGGACAGTTCTATGACAATGGTTCGTTTTTGTATGAGGGTATCCATGTGGATCAGTTGCAGCATATCTTTTCAGACAAAGACTATCGTGAAAAGTTTTTTGACACCATACAGCAGTATTTCCAAGTGCAGTTGAACTCCATGGAGAATTATACGACCATGCTGAACACCAACCTTTTGTTGCGAGGCTATTATGACTTCACTCCGCAAAATAGAGTGGTTGCGCAGGCGCAAGGCCGTTTCATTGGCAATGGTTTTCGTCCGGCCTTCACAGTGGCCTATTGTGGCACATTCTTCGACAATCTCAACGTTTGTGCCACCTATACGGCAATGCCCCACAGCTACGACAACATTGGCCTCGGTCTATCAGCAATGATCGAGACTTGTAATATATACCTGACCACCAATAATCTGGTTGGGCTTTTCAAGCCATTGAATACAAGCGCGTTTAATGCTCAAGTAGGAGTGGTCTTTAACTTGTTTACTGAAGGTCGACACACCATTGACGAGTCGGGCAGACCGAAGTATTTGCAATGAGAAAACTAGAAGCCATGATGAAAAAGATCATATTTGGATTGATGCTGCTTTTGTCCGCTCAATGCGTAGTGGCTCAGACGATGGATTCAATCGATTGTAATTTTTGGTGGCCCGAGGATGAGCAAGTCATGTGGGGTATTCCAGAACAAATGCCCAATTTTCCTGGTGGGGAGACTGTGTTAATGGATTACATCTCAGAGCATTTGGTCTATCCCCAGGAAGCAAAGGAAGCAGGCATTGAAGGATTTGTTTTTGTTGGAGTAGTCGTGATGAAAGATGGCAGATTGGCATGCGCCAAGGTTCTTAACGGATTGGGCTATGGTTGCGATGAAGCGGCATTGGAGGTCTTTGAAGGAATGTCCAAGTGGATGCCAGCCATGCATCGAGGCAAAGCGATTTGTTATCCATACGAAGTTCCTGTTTTTTTTGGTCATAAACAGGAAAGCGTTGAGCAAGAGTTAATATTCGTTGTTGAAAATATGCCGGAATATCCTGGTGGCTTTGAGGCTATGTCTGATTTCATAAATGCCAATCTAGAATATCCGCATGAGGCGAAAGATGCGGGTATTGAAGGCAGAGTTTTTGTCAGTTTTGTTGTAGAGAAAGACGGTAGTGTGTCAAGCATCAAGTTGCTGAGAGGGATTGGCTACGGTTGCGATGAAGCGGCGATGGAAGTGGTCAGAAAAATGCCTAAATGGAAGCCTGCAACACAGAAGGGTAAGCCAGTTCGTGTGCAATATCAGATACCTTTCACTTTCAAGTTGGAGGATCTACAAGAATAATTTCTATTTCATTTTCGTATCGAAAAAAGCCGTACCTTTGCCGCG